>JBJMLT010000099.1:0-16235 GCA_045805165.1 Flavisolibacter sp. | reverse complement strand
GACAAATTGTTTGCCAATGAGCGTATTGGATAGCTTTTCAGGGAGAATAAATGAATTAGAAGAGCGTTGGAATCCGGACCATAAATTACAAAAAAAAGCTGGCCTTAACAATAAGTAAATTTACCAAAACTGTCCTACCTTCTTACTATGATAAATAAGTCATATTTGTTAGCCGTTATGCTGCTTACAGCTATATTTTCCAATGCTCAATCCGATTCCAGCTCTAAAAATAAAGCAATGAGCAGCCTGGCCAAAATAATAATGGAAGTAAAAGAATTTAAACCGGATACTTCCAATGTTCCGGAGGATAAGATCACCAGGAAGATAAGAGAGCTGAGGAATATTAAAGGTGGTTTTAATATTAATAGCGTAATGGATTTTAAACTGGAAGAAGATGCATCTAAAAATGAGATACCAAAAGCCACTTTAGCCCTTTTAAAAGAACAGTTTACTAATGGAAATGGGAAAAGATGGCTTGAAAACGCAACCATATGGATCTACCGGAAGGAGTTTACTTATAAGGAATTAAAACAATTGACCCGGTTCTATAAAACCGATGCAGGAAAAAAGCTTTCTGAACAGTTTCCAGCTATTGTACTTAAATCAATTATGTCCGCCGAAGTGATCCGTAATGGCATAATAGAAAAAGCTAAAAAAGGAGGTTAACAATAAACTATCGGCAAACGGCCAGCGATGAACTACTAAGGCTAACCAATCATTCCTCTTTAATCATTATCCTTATATCATGCGGAGCAGTTTCATTCCCTCCAAAATAAGGATACAATTGATAGCCTATCCCTTTTTCTGTGGTACTGGCCCTGTTCATTTGAATATTGGAATCATTTACTGTAAATAAATAGCTTTTCCCATTTACTTTAATTGAACATTTTACTAAGGTTCCAATATCTATTTTGGTAATTTCTTTTGAAGCTACTTCTCCGTTATTATAAACATAGGCAAACAAACGTAGAGCGCCATCGCTCCATCGCCAGCCAATTCTTGCACTATACTTATGATGGTCCATATTATTATCGGAAAACCCATAAAGCTTATTTATGTCATACTGATTTTCTGATAGATGACTTTCATAAACAGCGGAACTATCAAACTGCACATAGAATTTCATTTCAGTTGTTTCAACTGACTTGTAAGGATTATGATCACAAAATTGCTGACCTTTAAAAATAGTGTAGGTAATATATTCGTATGGAGACTGATTACCTGCAGAATTAATTATGCCCTCAACAGCTTTATTGCAGGAACACAGAAAAAGAACGGTTAGTAATAATATAAGATATCTGTTCATTGTTCTCAGTGGATTGGATCGCCGCAAATGTAATGTAGCAATGAATTGTCAACATATGAAGAAAAAATAAATTATGCAATAGCTGCGGTGGATAATTTGAGATCGTTTTGCAAGGGAGATCGGCTGCTAAACTGTATTTTTGAGCGCAAGGAGAGATAAAGTGGCTGATAGAATTCAATTATTACCCGATAATATTGCCAATCAGATTGCGGCAGGTGAAGTAATACAAAGACCTGCCAGCGCTGTAAAGGAATTACTTGAAAATGCTGTAGACGCGGGAGCTACAGAAATCAGGCTTTTTATTAATGATGCAGGTAAATCTCTTATACAGGTAACTGATAATGGAATGGGAATGAGTGAAACTGATGCCCGCATGGCCTTTGAACGTCATGCTACCTCAAAGATCCGAAACATCGAAGACCTGTTTCATATCCGAACCATGGGCTTCCGTGGTGAAGCATTAGCTTCCATTGCTGCCGTTTCGCAAGTTGAATTAAGGACACGGAGAGAAGAGGATGAAACCGGTACCCTGATAGAAATAGAGAATAGTGTTGTAACCAGGCAACAACCGGCTGCATTACCTGTAGGCACAAGCATATGCATGAAGAATCTTTTCTTCAATGTTCCAGCCAGGAGGAATTTTCTTAAAAGCAATACCGCCGAATTGAGGCATATAGTAGATGAATTTGTAAGAGTTGCTCTCGCATTCCCTGGTGTTTTCTTTTCTATGACCAGTAACGGACAGGAGATCTTTCATCTTGAAGCTGGCAGCCTTAAGCAAAGAATAGTTCAACTACTTGGAAATAGCTATAATTCAAAAGTTGTAGCAGTAAAAGAAGATACCGATTACCTGAATATCTATGGATTTATAGGTAAGCCGGAAACAGCCAAGAAAACACGGGGCGATCAATACTTTTTTGTAAATAACCGGTTTATTAAAAGCGGTTATCTGAATCATGCATTACAAAATGCTTATCAGGACATGATCCCTGCGGATAGCTTTCCAATGTATGTTTTATTTATTGATCTTGATCCCATACAGGTAGATGTAAATGTGCATCCTACCAAACAGGAAATAAAATTTGAGGACGAGAAAATTGTTTATGCCTTTGTGCAAGCTGCAGTGAAACACTCATTGGCGCAATTCAGCATTACACCTACTCTTGATTTTGATCTTGATTCTTCCATACAGCAACTGGAATCAGTCCAAAAACCATTTACAGAAGAAAAACAAAATGCGACAGTAACCTCTTCGATCTTTCAAACATTTACAGAGGCTAATCAGGCACACAGAATTGAGCCATCGAGATTAAGAGAATGGAATGATGTAAACACCAGATTTACTTCGCCTTCATCATTAGATATACCTGAGAACTATAATAGTAAACCTTCTCCTCTATATAGTGTAGATCATCAGAAAGAAAAAGAATATCCTTTTGATATAGAAAAGGTCAGCCAGATTTTTAATACTTATTTACTGGTTCCATCAGATCACTATTTTTTGCTAATACATCAACAGGCTGCCCATGAACGTATTATTTATGAGCGCATGGAAAATGCCTTGCAGGGCAAACCGGTTTCAACACAAAGAAGTCTTTTTCCTGCAACATTTGAATTAACTCCACAGGATGCAGTTTTACTGGAAGCCTTATTACCTGACCTCGGCTACATGGGTTATACTATAGAGCCCTTTGGTAAAAATAGTTTTGTGATACAAGGCACTCCCGCAGATATTACTGCAGGCAATGAAAAGGTAATTATTGAGAAGATACTTGAGCAATTTAAGAATTTTAGTAGCGAGCTTAAGTTATCCAGAAGAGAAATGCTATTGCGAACTGTAGCATGGCAGCACGCTGTAAAAGCAGGCACTTTACTTTCGGATAAAGAAATGCAGCAATTGATACATGAATTATTTCAATGCCGCCAACCCAGCAGCACTCCGACAGGAAGACCTACTTATATGGAATTTAAAAAGGATCAGTTGGAGAAAATGTTTGGCAGGTGATTTACGTTTTGCTTTTTCCCTATCAATCCCTTTGTGCTAAATTGTGATTCCGATGAGGATAATTATGAAGAAATTTTTGTTGTGCGGTAGCATTTTTGTTTTATCCGCTTGTGTATCCTTTGCTCAATATAATAGTAAGCTATCATCCAGCGCATGGGTTGATAGCGTATTCCGCAAATTATCCAAAGATCAGAAGATAGCACAATTGATAGTAGTTCGCGCACATAGTAATCTTGGTACGGAACATGTTCAAATGGTATCAGAACTGATAAAGAAATATAATGTAGGTGCCTTGTGCTTTTTCCAGGGAGGTCCGGTTCGTCAGGCCTTACTTACCAATTACTATCAATCAATTTCCAAAACGCCATTAATGATCACCATTGATGCGGAAACAGGTTTGGGGATGAGACTGGATAGCGTTACTAAATTTCCTTATCAGTTAACGCTAGGCGCATTGGAGGATGAAAGCATTGTATATGATATGGCAAGGGCTGTAGGCCAGCAGTTAAAAAGAATGGGCATACAAGTAAATTTTGCTCCTGTAGTAGATATAAATAATAATCCTGCTAATCCTGTTATCGGATACAGGTCTTTTGGTGCAGATAAGTATAAAGTTGGAAGGTTGGGAGTTGAATATATGAGAGGCTTGCAGGATGAAGGAATAATGGCTTGCGCCAAGCATTTTCCTGGTCACGGTGATGTATCTGTTGATTCGCATCTTGATCTTCCTGTAATTAATAAATCAAGATTCCAATTAGACACATTAGAATTATATCCATTCAAGCAACTTTTTAAAGCAGGTGTGGGAAGCGTAATGATCGCTCATCTTTCGGTACCTGCAATTGATTCAAGCTCAAACAAACCGGTTTCATTATCACGTGCAAATGTAACAGACCTTCTTCGCAATGATCTTTATTACGAAGGCTTAACTTTTACAGACGCATTGGAAATGAAAGGAGTTAGTAAATATTATCCCGGCGGAGAAGCAGCGGTTGAAGCATTAATTGCAGGTAATGATATGCTCTGCTTACCTGAAAGTGTACCTGGCTCCATAGAGGCTATAAGAACAGCTATTAAAAAGAAGAGATTAAAATGGTCTGATATAGACCAAAAAGTGAAAAGAGTTCTGTATGCTAAATACCAAATGGGATTGTATAAGCAAAAATTGATTGATACTACTAATCTGACAGCAGATCTGAATGCAAAAACAGATGAAATAAGATTTCGTGTTGCAAAGAATACAATAACAGTATTGCGGAATGAAATACCCTCAATGCCTTACCTGAGAAATGGAAAAGTAGCCTATATAGGATTGGGAGTACAAGGCAATACTATTTTTGCAACAAGATTAGAAAACGATTTAAAAGCAGATACTTTCTTTTTCTCTTATAAAGATTCGGCATTAGAAGCTTCCAGAATAATAAATGCAATTCACAGATCGAAATATGACAGGATAATAATAGGAGTCCACAATTATTCTTTAAGACCTGAGGGTAACTATGGAATATCTAACTGGGCCAAAAACCTAAGTGATTCTTTGCAAACGGAAAATACCATTACCATGATCTTTGGTAATGTATACGCTGTTGAACAGTTTTGCAGTTCCAGGAATTTAGTAGCCCTTTACCAGGATGATGATATAACACAAAACGTTGCTGCAGATTTTCTTGAAGGAAGGGTAGGAGCCAAAGGAACCTTACCTGTAACTGTTTGTAACATACCTTATGGGAGTGGTATAAATTTGGACAGGCTTATTGCCATAAGCTCCTCCTTAAAATGGCTGGCTATTGATAGCATAGTGAGGGATGGAATTTCTAAAAAAGCATTTCCAGGTTGTGAAGTCCTCGCCATACAAAATGGAATCGTTAAATACCATAAAGCATTTGGTTATTTCGAATATGATAAAAAATCGTTGCCTGTAAATCTCGAAAGCATTTATGATCTTGCTTCTGTTACTAAGATCTCAGCAACTACTGTAGCTGTAATGAAATTATTTGAGGAGGGCAAACTGGATATATATAAAACACTGGGTGATTATCTTCCTGTAACGAAAGGATCAAATAAAGAAAATCTAAAACTGACCGATGTACTTATGCATCAGGCCGGACTAATCCCAGATGTTGTTTTTTATAAAGAAACACTGGAACCAGGCACTGATAAGCCTTCACCTTTATATTACAGGACAGTACCTGAACCTGGCTTTACCATTCCTGTTGCAAGAGATCTTTATTTACGGAATGACTGGATCGATACCATGATGCTGAGAATCGTTCAAAGTCCATTAACCGCACCAGGTAAATATATTTATAGCGATAATGACTTTATATTTCTTGGAAAGATCGTTGAAAAGATCACGGGCATGTCTTTAGATGAATATGTTCAGAAAACATTCTATACACCACTTGGGATGATCACTACTGGATTTAAACCGTTTCAACGGTTTGGACTAGAACGTGTAGTACCAACGGAAGAAGATAATTATTTCCGTCATCAACTATTACGTTCCTATGTTCATGACGAAGGGGCGGCCATGTTTGGAGGCGTTTCAGGGCATGCAGGTCTTTTTTCGAATGCCTACGATCTCTCTTTATTATACCAGATGTTGTTGAATGGTGGAAATTGGAATGGCAAACAATATCTTAAGCCAGAAACCATTAATTTATTTACAGCTTACCATAGCGATGTTAGTAGAAGAGGATACGGATTTGACAAGCCTGAAAAAGATAATGCCACCCGTAAAGAACCTTATCCCTCTGTATTGGCTTCTCCGGAAACATTTGGACATACAGGATTTACGGGAACGTGCGTTTGGATAGATCCTAAAAATAAGCTGGTCTATATATTTTTATCAAACAGGGTTTTTAATTCCAGAAATAATAATTTATTAGGGCAAATGAATATCAGGGGCAAAATACAGGATGCGATCTATAATGCACTTCAAAGTGAAGAACAGGCGACACAGGTTAATGTGGTTATACCAGCATCAAAATAAAAGAGCGTGAATTGCTTCACGCCCTTATCTATTTATCTTGTTTCGGATTATTATCACCTGATGGTGGCTTTCTCTGCTGAGGATTCCTTTGAGGGGTGTTTCCCTTTTGCGGTGGCTGGATAGAAGGTTTTTGCTGCGGCTTTGCTTTTTGGATAGCCATATTCCCTCTTGGCGGATTTCCTTTTTGTTGCTGCACCTGTTTTTGCTCTCTTCCTTTTTGATGTCTTTTCTTATCTGCTTTTTCCAGGCTTTTTAAGCTGATATGGCCAACAACATCGACAAACTCCGGTTCTACCTCTTTAGGTTTCATAGAAGTTACATCTACTGCTTCCAATTCTTCCGGAATAATATTCTGCTGATTAAGAGATTTGATCTTTTTTACTCTTTCAATTGTTAGCGGATACTGCTTTGTAGTATCTGGAAGTACATACCACATTAAGTTTTTAAATATATCCTTTTTAATAAGCGTAGCCATCCCTCTTGAAACCTGCAACATATCCGCATTTTCAGGGAAGCCCTGCAAAGCATCTAAATAAGTATCCAACTCATAATTTAAACAGCATTTAAGCCTACCACACTGCCCGCTAAGCTTTGTTTGATTAATTGAAAGGTTTTGATATCGTGCTGCTGCAGTATTAACGGATTTGAATTCAGTAAGCCATGTGGCACAGCATAACTCGCGGCCACAACTTCCAATACCTCCTACTTTAGCCGATTCCTGTCTTGCACCAATCTGTCTCATTTCCACCTTAACTCTAAATTCTGAAGCATATACCTTGATAAGCTCTCTGAAATCCACCCTATCATCTGCTATATAGAAGAAAGTAGCTTTTTTACCATCTGCCTGAAATTCAACCTGACTTATTTTCATATTAAGGTTGAGCTGCTTAGCAATAGCACGGCTTCTGATCAATGCTTCTTTTTCCCGATCCTTGTTTTGTTTCCATGTCTCAATATCCCTATCAGTAGCTTTTCGAAGTACCCTTTTCATTTCCGGATTGAATTCATCAATTCCTTTTTTCTTTAACTGAATACGTACTATCTCACCCATTAAGGAAACTTCTCCCACATCGAAGCCGCTAACGCCTTCAATAGAGATCAATTCACCTTTTTCGAATATTTGTAAGGAACTATTGCGGTAATAATCCTTTCTGCTTCCCTGGTTAAAGGAAACTTCTATAACACGACAGGCATCCCGTACGTCGCTTATAGGCAAGTTTACCAGCCAATCGTATGCATTTAATCTATTACAGCCTCCAGTACTACATCCGCCATTGCTTTTACAGCCGTTCGGTTTTCCGCCATTTGCGGTACCACAACTTCCACATCCCATTGTATCTAAAGTCTTAAATGTTAATTATTGCTTTTTCTTAGAGGTATATAACAGAAGGCAAACATAGCAATAAGCCATTGTACGCAAGATCATAAGTCGCTAAGGACCTGATGATATAATGAATTTCTGACACTTTAGGCCAGCATTATCAATATATAGTGAGTATTCAAAAGCTTATTACAAATCAATTGTCACCTGCCAAATAACCCCGGATATATGTTGTGGCCCAAAAGGGCTTAGGCAAATATAATTTTTTTATGTCAGTAGGTATAGTAAGCTTTTTTTTAAACTGCAATAATGACATTGTTTTTAACAATATGGAAGATTTTAATAGATAAGGCATGAAAGAGAATTTTTGCATTGGCATTTCTTTCAATATAGTAAGCAGCCCTGTCCAACTCCTTGGAGACTGCTTCCTGCTGTTCCAGCGACATGGCTCTATTAAGACGTGGAACAAACTCCCTTTCAGAATCTGAGAACTGATTGGAAAATTGTATATCAGATCTTTCTGCGTAGGCTCTTAAACGAATAGCCTGTTCAAGCAAATGAGTAAAATATCGCAAAAATTGCTTTTGGTTCTCTCTTCCCAATCTGTTAATCTCTTCAATGCTTTTTACTAACAGAGCAGATTGGCTTTTTAAACTGGCGTTCAACCAATCTCTTAAGAGTCCCTGAAAATCTTCATCCGCATGTTGCAAAATATGTAATGCTTCACGGTAATTCCCTTCACTTAAATTAGCTATACGTTTTGCCTGTTCTGCAGAGATCTTATTTTTTTCTATAAGACTTGCTTCAATAGAACCGGCATCTAAAGAAGGTATCTTTATTAGCTGACATCTTGAAGCTATTGTAGATAGTATGGCGCCTTCATTTTCCGCAACTAAAATAAATAAGGTATCAGCAGGGGGCTCTTCTATAAGTTTTAACAACTTATTCCCTTCCTTACCCAGATATTCTGGCATCCACATAACTAACATTTTATAACCGCTTTCAAAGCTTTTCAAATTTAATTTTCGAATGATGTCATTACACTCCTGAGCGGTTATATTACCCTGCTTATTTTCTGCATCAATAAACTGAAGCCAGTCGTAGACGTTACCATAGGGGAATTGGGCAACGAATTCTCTCCATTCTGTTATAAAATCTGTAGAAATGGGCGCACTTCCGGGCTTTTTTGTAATTACGGGATATGAATAATGTATATCAGGGTGAATTAATTTTTCTGCTTTTTGAAAAGAGGGCTGCTTTTGCATCCAACGATCAGCATCGTCTGCAGTTAAAGGAAGTTTAATTTCATCAGCAGAAGCAGATCCAAATAATGATACTTCATTATTTGAAATAGTATTTGAAGAAGGTAACAGACTTACATATTCAGAAAAAGCCATTGCCAAAGGCAATGCACCCGAGCCTTGCTTTCCCAAAAAAAGCAATGCATGGCTAAGTCTGTTCTGATGTACCATTTCAATTAATTGCTGTTTCACCTCATGCTGACCGAGGATCTGTTTAAATAGCATTGGAGAACTAAGATTTAGGGGAGAACTAAGATTTAAGGATTATTTGGATTAATTGATATAGAAAGAGTCTTGTAATGCAAGACTCTTTCTATATCATATTATTAATATAAATCTGCTTTATTTTAGAAGACCTGAATCCTAATTTAAATATTTTGTTACGTCTTCGCTTAAAGGATTTACTTTATTGTCGATGACTGTGATCAGTTTTCCATTTTCGTCGATAAGGAATTTAGTGAAATTCCATTTTATGACCGGCTCTGTCATTCCCAATCTTTTAGCTTCGTTAACCAAATATTTAAATAATGGGTCTATATCATCACCTTTTACAGACACTTTAGCAGCCATTGGAAAAGTTACGCCATAGTTTTTAGTGCAGAATTCTTTGATCTCTGAATTTGTTCCTGGCTCCTGTTGACCGAAATTATTTGCCGGGAAACCAATTATAACCAGTTTATCCTTGTGCATTTCATAAAGTTTTTCCAAAGCAGCATATTGAGGGGTATTGCCACATTTAGATGCTGTATTAACAATAAGGATCTTTTTCCCTTTGTACTTTGAAAAATCAATTGTTCCACCTTCAAGTCCGGGTACTTTAAAATCGTAAATAGAAGAAGCCCCGAGCATTACGGAAATAAATAATGTAATCAGTGCGAGTTTCATATTGTAAATGTTTATTTATTAAGTTGGATCGAATATTAAAGTTATGAAGTTTACCAACAAACGAAGACATTTAAAAGAAGGTTGCCACTAAGCCTTTATTAATTAATTCTTAAATAACTGCTTTATAGCTATTACTGCATTATTGTTTTTCATAACAGCCCAGATCTGGCAAACCGACAGGACGAATTTTGCCATCCAGATCTATTTTGATGCTGGCATCTATACCAACATTAACGGCAGGAGAATTATCTTTTAATCTGAAATTATAATAATGCTCGTTGACATTGATACTATCAAACAAAGGATCTCTATTTAAAGAATTTATAATTGATGAGCTGGTTGGCTGATCTTTTGTCCTCCATAATACATGATCGAAGATGACATTAAAATTACCAGTTCCATTTTTTAGAACGGTTACCTCATTATCAACAAAGCCATTATTGTCGCCCCAGAATATGCAATTTCTGAATGTGGCATTTAAGTTATTATTGGATACCACATTCTGATATAGATAATCTGAAACTATAAGTACAGGATCTTTATGCGGTAAAAAGCTGTTACTATACGAAGCGGCCGTGCAATGGTTAAATGCATAATTCCCTCCATTAACCAGTACAATATTTTTACCGCAGTTGCTAATTAACAGATTGGTTGCAGAAATACTGGTATTTAATCCAATCAGTCCGGCATCGTAAGCATTATCTATGATGGTTTCATTTAAACTTAGCTTATATCCTGAAGAAGAAAGATCTGTTGATACAATTGCCTGGTAAGCATTTTTAATTATTGCATAATTAATAGTATTATCAGCGCTTGACCTGGAGAAGAATATTCCGGGATAGCTCGCCGGAAAGCCTGCATATGGATCATCCAATCTATCACCTGTCACTATTACTCTTGAACTATCAGTTCCCAAAATGCTGAGAGAGCCATTAATAAGTAAAGGAGCATCTGCATGAATATAAATCCTGCAACCTTTATTTATAGTCAATGAAGAGCCTGAATCTACTACAAGACTACCAAGAATTACGTAAGGCAGATCGCTATCCCAGGTAATATTTCCTGTAATTAATTTATTGCGATAAAAATGCGCATTCTGACCGTAAGCGTCTAATTGGATCCATTTGGAATTACCATTATAATCAATTTTAATACTATCGCCTATAATAAAAGGAAGACCGGAATTATTGGAATTTATTTTAACTGTTACAAAAATATAGGTGCTATCGTTGGCTGCTAAGTCTATATTATTTATCACCGGACCTTCAATACCGTCTACATTTATATGAAAGCTTGAAGAGTTGCCTCCTGCCAGGCTTATGGAACGAATATGAATACCTTTATTATTATTATTAATGATCTTAACCGACTCCATTACAGAACCGGTACTTGTGAATACTGTATCAAAATGCAAAGAGTCAGAACTTGTTGAAAGGAAGGCATTTGAATCATAAGTGAATGATTCTTTTTTGCAGGCAAACAGAAGTAATAGAATGGAAAACCATGGAAGCAGTTTTTTCACAGGAAATATCATAAAGTTTAAAAATACATATTATAGAACAAAAGTCTAAGTATTATGATATTATCAATTTCCGGATGATATACAAAGCGTTGCAATGCTTAAAGAAGTGTTTGGGATCTGAAGAATAGTCCTTCCACAGGATTCAAGGGTGGCACCAGTAGTAAGTACGTCATCTACAAGTAATACATGCCTTCCTTCTAATTCTTTTACCCTTTGAACTTTAAATTTATCCTCCATGTTTTGCCAACGTTCAATTCTGTTTTTCCTTGTCTGGCTATCTGTTTGAGTATTTCGTATTACAGCGTCTGTAATTACAGGCTTCCTGATTATTTCAGAAATTCCGGAACTTAAAATAGCCGCCTGGTTATATCCTCTTATTTTCTCCCTTGTTCTATGAAGCGGCAGAGGAATAATAATTTCTACGGAGGTAAATAATCTGGAATATAAAAGCTGTCTTCCCATTAACCTACCCATATAATATCCCAATTCTTTATGTCCCTTATATTTAAATTGATGCATAATTCGTTGCATCGCGGAATCTTTTGTGAAATAATATTGAGATGTTACTGAGCAAACGGGAAGTCTTCCCCAGAATAATTTTTCCGCAGGATTAGGTGAAGTCAAATGGAAATTAGTACTGGGAAGCATTGATTGACATCGCAAACATAAATAATGGCAGGTATGAACATTGTCAGAATTACATGCAACGCACGTGTGGGGAAATGCAAGATGTAAAAGCGATTCTTTTAATATAGTAAACAGGCTCACAGGGAATGATTAAAACAAGTGCAATAATAAAGCTCCTTTAATAAAGAGTTAGAAAAGAGACTTATATACTTCTTCTACACGACCCACTGTGAGTACTTCAATATTAAATTTTTGCTTACTCATTCCTTTTTGGTTATACCTTGAAACAATGATTTTTTTAAATCCCAGTTTTTCTGCTTCAGCAATTCGCTGCTCAATTCTGTTTACTGCTCTTATTTCTCCGCTCAAGCCTACTTCACCAGCAAAACAGATATCGTGAGGCAGAGTAACATCTTCATAAGAAGAGAGAAGAGAACAAAGTACAGCCAGATCAATAGAAGGGTCTTCTACTTTTAATCCTCCCGCAATATTCAGAAATACATCTTTAACTCCAAAATGAAAGCCGCCACGCTTTTCCAGAACCGCAAGAAGTAATTGTAACCTTCGTAAGTCAAATCCACTAACCGTTCGCTGGGGAGTACCATAAACTGATTGTGTAACGAGAGCCTGTACTTCAATAAGCAAGGGCCTTTGACCTTCAATGGTTGCCGCAATTGCAATTCCACTTAGCTGATCTTCTTTTTGAGTAATAAGAATTTCACTTGGATTCAGAACGGGATTCATTCCATTATCGTTCATCTGATAAATTCCTAATTCAGCTGTGCTTCCAAATCGGTTCTTAAGAGTTCGTAAAATTCTGTACGCATAATGTCTGTCACCTTCAAATTGCAAGACAGTATCAACCATATGCTCAAGCAGTTTTGGTCCTGCAATACTTCCCTCTTTAGTGATATGGCCTATAAGAAAAACAGGTGTATTGGTTTCTTTAGCAAATTGCTGAAATTCTGCAGCGCATTCTCTTATTTGTGAAACGCTTCCCGGAGATGAATCAATAAATGGTGATTCGAGGGTTTGAATTGAATCCACTATGATCAATTTTGGCTTTAGCTTTTTAATTTCCTGAAAGATTACCTGAGTAGATGTTTCTGTAAGGAGATAAAAATTATCATTCTGCATGTTCAATCTGTCTGCTCTCATTTTAATCTGTTGCTCACTTTCTTCTCCGCTGATATATAAAGTGACGAGATCATTCAGATTCAAGCCCATTTGTAAAAAAAGAGTTGACTTGCCGATACCAGGTTCGCCAGCAACAAGTACAATACTTCCCGGAACAATTCCACCACCAAGAACCCTGTTCAGTTCAACATCAGAAGTTATGATGCGGGGAGAATCTTTAGTTTCTATTTCATGAAGAGGCTGAATTTTTTTTGAAGATCCATTAGTAATGAATGAATGCCAGTCGCCGGAAGATTTTTTTACATCTTTCTGGATCAATTCTTCAACGAATGTGTTCCATTGCTGACATGAAGGACATTTGCCTGACCACTTTGCACTTTCATAACCACAATTCTGACAGAAATAGGCAGTTTTAATTTTCGACATTGAATAAAATTAGATGAATTAAGAAAGAAAATTCTCAATAATAGTGGTTGGAAAATTGTTCAACAGGAGAGAAAAAATTAACAGTAAAAAGGGCTGATCTGATGACCAACCCTTTTACTTACTAACCCATTAAATTCTGACACTAAATTACAAATCTGCCTCACATTACAAAATTATTTTTTGGCCTTGTGAATAACTTTTGGTGAATTTTATGTAAAAATTTTTAACAAAAAAACCTTTATAATTAATTGATATTCAATAACAAGCAAGTAACTGATTTTGCTCTCATTTTTTTTATTCACTGTTAAACTGTCATAGGAATTATCTGTGAATTTCTTCATTCTGCCAAAAAGGTAAAATGGTACTATATAGATGGTAAAAAACTATGATTGGTTGAAATTTTGATGATACAAATAAGTAAAAAATATATAATGACACCGTCCATTTTTTTCATTTCCCTGCTTTTTATAGGGATTAGCATGATCGTTTCCATGATACTGAAGAGCAGACTAACCTCTTACAGTAAAATACCCTTATTGTCCCATCTTACAGGTAAGGAAGTAGCTGAAAAAATGCTACGGGATAACGGAATTTATGACGTTCAGGTAACATCTGTTGAAGGTTTTCTGACAGATCATTATAACCCAGCCAATAAGACCATAAACCTAAGTGCCGAAGTATATAATAACTATAGCATTGCCTCAGCAGCGGTAGCAGCCCATGAAACCGGTCATGCAGTACAGCATTCCAAAGCTTATCCGTGGCTTAATTTAAGAAGCACCCTAGTGCCTGCAGTTCAATTTAGCTCTACAATAGTTAACTGGATTTTATTAATTGGTGTTTTTATGGCCAGTTCGGGAAATCCCACGTTATTATTGGTTGGTATAAGCCTCTTCGCGCTTACGGTTATATTTTCTCTTGTTACATTACCCGTTGAATTTGATGCAAGCAGAAGAGGTCTTTTATGGCTGAATCATAGTGGGATTGTTACATCAGAAGAATACCCCAAGGCTAAAAATGCATTAAGCTGGGCTGCCATGACCTATGTAGTTGCCGCTCTGGCCGCTATTGTAACCTTAATCCAGTACATACTCGTTTATATGGGAAGCAGGAGGAATTAATTCAGAGCTAAGATTTTCCGGATATATGGGATTTATAGGAAAGAAAGACTGCTTTTTGATTGATAATCTGGTAGTTATATAAACTCCTATCAATCCCTTAGATCCGGAAAATCTTAGTTCTGTACTACACAGTCAATTTAATCTCTTCACCCTGGTTGTCGAAGAAGCGGAATTCAGTTAAATAATAGCTTGTATCAGCTTTAATGGTAATATTTTGTTTTAGCTTTCTTTTCCATTTTGATAATTTGGACCAAATCCAACCTTTTGTAAGATAAGCGTAGACGATTGGATGAACGATAAGGGTAAGGTTCCTATGTTTATGAGTAACGAGGTAATTAAGATTTTTCTGAATTTCATCTTCCAGAATCAGGGTGGAGGCTATTTTACCTGTTCCATGACAAGTTGGACAAACTTCCTGGGTATTGATATTCATTTCCGGCTTCATGCGCTGCCTTGTAATTTGCATGAGCCCGAACTTAGAAATAGGTAGAACAGCATGTTTAGCCCTATCCGGCCGCATATATTCTTCCATAGCTTCCAGTAAACGCTTTTTATTTTCCGGAAGTTTCATATCGATAAAATCGACGACAATTATTCCTCCTATATCACGCAAGCGAAGTTGACGGGCTATTTCCTCAGCAGCTTCCAGGTTAGTTTCCATGGCATTCTGTTCCTGGTTATTGCTAACACTTTTATAACCACTATTTACATCTATTACGTGCAGGGCTTCCGTGTGTTCAATAATCAGGTAAGCGCCGCTATTCAGGTTTACCGTTTTACCAAAAGAAGCTTTAACCTGCTTTGTTATTCCAAACTGGTCAAATATGGGAGATCCGTTCTGGTGAAAAGCTACAATATCTGCCTTTTCTGGAGCAATGCGCTGAATATAGCTCTTGGTCTCTGCAAAAATTCCCTTATCATTTGTTACTATGCGATTGAAATCTTCATTGAGAAGGTCTCTTAAAATGCTGGTAGTTTTAGTTTGCTCACTAAGGATCTTTGCGGGTGCTACTGCTCCTTTAAGGTTTTGCTCTATAACTGACCATGTGGCTGTAAGCTGTGAAAGGTCTTCGTGTAATTCAGCTGTATTCTTGCCTTCGGCAGCTGTTCGAACAATTACCCCAAAGTTTTTTGGCTTAATTGACTCTACTATGCGCTGAAGTCTTTTCCTTTCTTCAGAGGAATGGATCTTTCTTGAAACTGCTACAATATCGTTAAAAGGCGTAAGAACTATAAAACGGCCAGGAAGAGAAAGCTCGCAACTAAGTCTTGGACCTTTGGCTGCAATGGGTTCTTTTAATATCTGAACGAGGATATTAGGTTTTCCACCCAATACTTCATTGATCTTTCCGGTTTTAATTATTTCCGGTTCAATTTCAAATTGAGAAAAATCGAGACCCTCGGGAGATTTATCATTAATGGATTGTTGTGTAAACTTCAACAATGATTTTGCGTAAGGACTTAGATCCGTGTAATGCAGAAATGCATCTTTTTCATATCCCACATCTACAAATGCGGCGTTAAGTCCGGGGATGAGCTTTTTTACTTTGCCCAGGTAAAGGTCTCCCACGGCAAAGCGAGCATCAGTCTTT
>JBJMLT010000098.1:0-6562 GCA_045805165.1 Flavisolibacter sp. | reverse complement strand
AGATAAGCTCAGTGAGCTGTTTAAGAAAGATCGTAAAGCCTATGAAGCAAAATGGTCCGATATAGGATTATTTGTGAAATATGGAATGATAAGTGAAGAAAAGTTCTATGAAAAAGCAAAGGATTTTGCCTTGCTTACTAACACAAAGAGTGAATTCTTTACCCTGGAAGAGTATAATATTAAAGTAAGAGATTTTCAGACTGATACATCTGGCTCCGTTGTTTACTTATATACAATAGATCCTGAAAGACAGGATAGCTATATTCAGGCTGCTCATAAAAAAGGTTATGATGTATTAGTAATGAATTCTCCTATCGATAACCATTTTATAAGTCAGCTGGAGCATAAACTGGATAAAGTAGCATTAAAACGTGTGGATTCAGATGTAATTGATAAACTGATCCCAAAATCAGATGCTGGAAGCCACTCACTAACACCGGAAGAATCAAATAAACTAAAAGAAATATTTGATAAGGCTATAAACAATCCATCCATGAAGGTTGAGATAGAAAGTCTGGATAAAGATGAATTACCTGTTACTGTGACTATGGATGAATGGATGCGCAGAATGAAAGACATGGCGAGACTTGGAGGTGGCGGAATGAATTTCTATGGTTCCATGCCCGACAGTTATAAAGTATCAATTAACGGAAATCACAAATTGGTAGACCGCATCTTGAAAACCGAAAATCCGGATGAACAATCCATTCTTGCAAAGCAAGCTTTCGATCTGGCGCTTTTATCTCAGGGAATGCTTAAAGGTGCAGAACTAACAGCATTTGTAACAAGAAGCGTGAATCTTATATAAGTTATTTTAATTAAAGTTTTCAAATTGCCCATAGCCCAAAGCTAATAGCCGAAAGCCGATAGCTATTGAATTAGATATTTAAACACCCTCTTCCTATAATGATTCAGGTCTTCGAGAGTGGTAAGATTATCGAACTTTTCCGAATGACCATCATTAAACTTTCTCACAAGGAAAACTTTTTCACCATTCACAATGGTACTTTTGGCCCTGGTAAAGATCTTTTCCAGCTCCTCTACATTTTTCGTAGTCTGAAGATCTTCAATCTGATTAACATTTATAACATATTCCTGCATACACCCAAATTTACTTCTCAAATTGATATGTTCTCCTGCTAATAGTAAGATAATAAAGGATTTAAATCTATTAACACCTAATTAAGCTGTATAATGGGCAGTAATTTAGAATTTACAATAAAAATTATTATTTTTCGGTCTTAATATCCGGTAACTATGAAAATCCATGGCCTTTCAATCTTTATTTTATTCCATTTTTTAATTGTTTCTGACAGTATTAATGCTCAGGATAATTCAAATGATGATTCTTCCCCAAAAAGATCTTACTTCAAATTAGGTGTGAATTATATTAATGACAACGTATACCTGGGAAGAAAAGATTCTGTAAAAGTTCCTTATTTAACTCCTTCCATAGGGTATTATTCTAAATCGGGCTTTTATATTACAGGCTCTTTTTCTTATCTGCCATCCTCCGGAGAAACAAGGATAGACGTTTTTAACCTGGAAGCTGGTTATGATTTCACAATCAAAAAGCTGGAAGGTGAAATTTATATAAATAAGGATTTTTATAATGCCAAAAGCTTCAGTGTTAAATCTGAGCTTTCTGCTAACGCCACAGCCAATTTCGGGTACGACATTGGTTTCATTAAGCCAAGCTTGGGTGGTAGTATTAATTTTGGAAGCACCAACGATTATGCTTTAACTGGTGGCCTGAATCATAGCTTTTCTTTAAATGATGATAAATTAAGTATATCTCCTGCTATTAATTTTAACGCCAGTACTCAGAATTATTATAATTCTTATTATCAGAAGCGTAAATATGCCAACAGCCGGAAAGGCAAAAATGGAGGATATGATATTACAGCAATTGCCCTTAATGTCAATAACTTTAAAATAATGGATTATGAACTATCAGTTCCATTTGAATACACAGTTAATAAGCTTACTTTAAACTTTACTCCTACTTATGCTATTCCCACAAATCCAAACCAGGTAGTATTAGATGTAAAATCATCAAACGGGGGCAGTTATACTCAAACGTTTACAGAAAAATTAGCCAATACTTTCTTTTGGTCTTTCGAGATCAGTTTTAAATTTTAATTACATCATTTCCTTAACTGAGCCTTACTTAATAAGTAAGGCTTTTTCTATTTAACTGTAAAGTTCTAATTCGCATGAAGGTTTTATCTTCGCAAATTTAATGTTTAATAGATGGAACCTGTTACGGCTAAAAGTGCTATGGATACAGCGAAGAAAACTGCTGAAGGAACGGTATTTTCAATTTTACTTGCAATCAGTTTTTCACACTTATTAAATGATACCATCCAATCTCTGATACCTTCGATTTATCCTATTGTAAAAAGAACTTTTAATCTCGATTTTGCCAGTGTTGGCTTAATAACTCTCACGTTTCAATTAGCCGCTTCTTTATTTCAACCATTTATCGGATATTATACAGATAAAAGGCCACAACCCTTTTCTCTTGCTATAGGAATGGGATTTACACTTTTTGGTCTTGTTTTACTTTCCATGGCCCATAGCTATTCTGTGTTGTTACTGGCTGTGGGTTTTATAGGCACAGGTTCTTCCATATTTCATCCGGAAGCTTCTAAAGTAGCCTTCATGGCTTCCGGTGGAAGAAGAGGACTGGCACAATCCATTTTTCAGGTGGGTGGCAATGCAGGTAGCTCTCTTGGTCCTTTGCTTGCCGCTTTGATAATTGTCCCATATGGTCAGTTCAATATCATATGGTTCTGCATTGTTGCATTGGTGGCTATCATTGTATTAATAACCGTTGGAAATTGGTATAAAGAAAATAAGCACCGCATTAAAGGGAAAAGCCATGCAATTGATTTGGCGAATCGCGCTCATCTTTCCAAAAGAACAATTACATTCTCAATTGTTATTCTACTGGTGCTGATATTTTCCAAATACTTTTACCTGGCTTCCATTTCCAGCTATTATACTTTTTTTCTTATAGATAAGTTTCATATCTCCGTACAAAGCTCGCAGCTTCACCTGTTTATTTTCCTTTTTTCCACTGCTGCCGGAACCCTTATTGGTGGACCTATAGGTGATAAATTCGGAAGAAAGTATGTAATATGGTTTTCTATTTTGGGAGTGGCACCTTTTACTTTATTATTGCCCTATGTCAATTTATTCTGGACTAGTATACTTACAATCTTTATAGGTTTTATTCTTTCTTCAGCATTTTCAGCCATCCTGGTCTATGCTCAGGAATTACTGCCGGGTAAAGTAGGCACTATTGCAGGACTGTTTTTTGGTTTTGCCTTTGGAATGGGTGGTATAGGTTCGGCTCTCCTGGGAATGCTGGCAGATCAAACAAGCATTGGCTTTGTATTTAAAGTATGTGCTTTTCTTCCTCTAATTGGTCTTTTAACAGGTTTCCTGCCTAACCTTCATTCAGGGAAGCGTTAAATATAACTTAACCACCAGTTCTTATGAGTTAATTTATAATTACTATACCATTTACATAAAGGATAAAGTACAGCAACTACTCCTATCCAGATCAGGTAAACAGTCCATAAATGATAACCTTCGCCTGGAATAACAAACTTGAATGGATCTCCAGGTATGTCTTTAAGGCCATCAGCAAATGAATGTTTTCTTGTTAAAAATAATAGTAGACATAGAGTATGAATGATATAAAAATGCAAAATATAATAGAAGAAAGGGACTCTTCCATAGACTACAAAAATATTAGTAAACCAGTTTTTTGAATTCTCATATAAGCCTAGAAATAATAAAGCAGGTGCAATAGTTATAGCCATGTACAATAATGAAGGCGGATATTTATTTATATTCATAAATGAAAAGAATGTATACATAGCTGTATGTTGCGTTGACCATGGCCTGGGATCTCCATATATGTTCAAATACCTTAAAAGAATAAAAAATACTAAACAGGCAGCGCCAAGTATTAAAAGCGTTTTTCTCCTGTAATCAGGATCAACCTTTGGCCTGAAAAGCTTACCCAGGCAATAACCCAGGAATAACAAGCCTGTCCAGGGTAAAAAAGCATAGAGAATAGCCAATTGATGCCGTCCCCATAAATGGTAAAGCGCAAAATTACCCCTGTGAGCCAGGTCCCAGAAAAAACCAAATGGTTCTCCATGCCTTGCCTCCACTTTATCTAGAATATTGTGCCCAAAAACTATTATTAGCCCTGTAGTTAAAATAACTGCATAAGGCAACCTTATAAATAAAGCCAGAAGGATCATGCTTATCCCAATGGCCCATATTACTTGTAGAACAATAAAATTAAAATGGATATCAAATGTAAAGGCGAAGCTCATTACAAAGAATTCGATCAATATCAGCCATATGCCTCTTTTTACAAGGAAAGAGGAGAGTTCACTTTTAGTTTTCCGCATCCCCTGTAGATATATTGATGTGCCTGCTAAAAAAACAAAAATAGGAGCGCATAAATGAGTTATCCATCTTGTGAAATATAATGCGGGAGTGGTTGTTCCTATTCCAAGAGGATTTTCAGTATTAGCACCGAAATGAAAGAAATCTCTTGTATGGTCCAGCGCCATAATTACCATCACCATGCCACGTAAAACATCGATTGACTCTATTCTGTATGCAGATCTTTTTAGATGAGCTGGATGGTATTCTTTTAATTCTTGTTGAAGAGCAATTGGCATAAGCAGCTTATTTTAAAGGATCAATTTAATTTACAAAGATATTTCAGCATAGTCAAATACATTTATTTTAACCATTAGCTCATCAAAATATTACTTAAATTAAATGCCTGATTAATATTAAAGGCATTTGAAGGAAATACGATCTATAATAACATCATTCCAAAAGGCTGATTTATCAACCACCAAAGCGGCACTTGCAGTTCTGATCCGCATTGAAGGATCTTCCTATAGAAGAACAGGTGCAAGAATGTTGGTATTTGATGATGGCAGTTATACCGGTGGAATTAGCGGTGGATGCTTGGAAGGAGATGCTTTGAGAAAAGCCCAAAAAGCAATTATGCTAAGCAAGCCTTCCGTAATAACCTATGATACAATGAATGACGATGCACATGAAATAGGTGTAGGACTGGGTTGCAATGGTATTATTGATGTATTGTTTATTCCATTGGATCCAACAGATATTGCTAATCCTGTAAATGTACTGGCACAGACAATAGAAATTCGCAGGCCTGTAGTTTTAATTACTGTAATAGAGTCATTAAATAAAGAAATAAATTCAGGAAAAACATTTCTAATTAAAAATGAAAATGACATTTCAGCTCATTTCCCTGAAGGAGTTTCAAAAGAATTAATGAGTGATTTTAATACAGCGATTGAAACAAAAAGATCCTCAATAAATGAATACCAAAGAGTTAATGGTAAATTAAAATTGTTTGTTGAAGTAATTTCTCCTGTCATTAATCTCATTATTTATGGAAGTAATTATGATATCTATCCTTTAATGCGCATCGCAAAAGAACTTGGTTGGAATGTTGCCGTAGTAATGAATGCTGTTAAGGCAAATAAACTATTGTATTCTATTGCCGATAAAATTGTAGATATAAAAGCAAAAGAAACACTTGTAATTGATGAGCATACAGCAATTCTATTGATGTCACATGATCTTCAGACAGATCTTGCAAACCTTAAAAATATCATACTTAATAATTCATTTTATATTGGTATACTCGGTCCAAAGAAGCGATTTCAGAAAATGATGGAATGCTTAAAAGAACAGAACTTTATACTTCCATCAGATAAATTGAACTTTATCTTTTCTCCTGCAGGTCTTGATATAGGTGCCAAAACTCCCGAAGAAATAGCGTTATCTATTACTGCGGAAATAATTAGCATTTCGGAAGGAAAAAATGGAACTTCACTAAAGGATAAACAGGGAACCATTCACGAGCGCAATCATTTTTAGTAGTTTATATAAATAAATTATACGTTTTGTTGAAAGATAACCATGGTAGAATAATTAATTATTTAAGGCTGGCTGTAACTGACCGGTGCAACCTGAGATGTTTTTATTGCATGCCGGAACATGGATTAAAATGGCTTTCAAGAAATGAATTACTTACCTATGAGGAAATGCATCGTCTTTGTGCCATACTTACAGATATGGGAGTTGAAAAGATCAGGATAACCGGGGGTGAACCTTTTGTGCGCAAAGACCTGATGAGTTTTTTAAGAAGACTTTCAAAAGAAATAAAGCCTAAAGAATTAACAATAACTACAAATGGGGTATTAACTGCACCTTACATTAATGAATTTCATGATATTGGAATCAATTCCGTAAATCTTAGTCTTGATACTTTAAACAGGCAACGTTTCTATTCAATAACCTACCGCGATGAATTTGCAGCAGTAATGAACACGCTCAATCAGCTTTTATTTCACAATATAGAAGTAAAGCTGAATGCGGTTGTTATGGATGGTAAGAACACACAGGACATAATTCCGCTCGTTGGGCTTACAAAAGATCATCCGGTTTCTGTACGATTTATAGAAGAAATGCCTTTTAATGGTGT
>JBJMLT010000097.1:0-5586 GCA_045805165.1 Flavisolibacter sp. | reverse complement strand
TAAGGTTGAATGTTTTCAAACAGATAAATTCATTGCATTTTTTAAAACAGATAGTGATTTTAGCTTTGACCTGTTTGCGGCAATTTTTTATTTACTTGTACGCTATGAAGAATATCTTCCTTATGAAAAGGATAGATATGGAAGATTTGCCCATGATAATTCAATTGCATTTAAAGAAGGATTTTTACAAACGCCAGTTATAAACATCTGGCTGGAAGAGTTAAGAAATGTTCTTGCTAAAAGAAATCCGGAATTTGCAACATCAAAAAATACCTTTTCTTTTTTGCCAACCTATGATATTGATATTGCCTGGAGCTATTTGAATAAAGGCCTGAAGCGAAATGCAGGAGCGATTATACAACTTTTTGCTACAGGCAAGTGGAAAAGCCTGGCAAACAGGATAAAAGTGCTTAAGGGAAAGCTAGAAGATCCCTTTGATGCTTATGAATGGATGGATGAATTGCATATGAAATATAAGCTTCAACCTATTTACTTTTTTTTGGTAGCCAGAGGCATTGGCAGATATGATAAAAACATTAATATAGACAATATCCCTTTCAGGCAATTGATCCATGCCATATCAACAAAGTATATAATAGGATTACATCCTTCATGGGCAAGCAATGACATGCCTTCTTTATTAACGGAAGAAAAACACTCGCTAGAACAAATAGTAACCAGACCAATTACCAATACAAGACAACATTATATAAGGTTTCAACCTGTAACATTTCAAAGGCTTTTAGCGCTAGGACTTACACATGATTATTCAATGGGATATGGTAGCATTAACGGATTCAGGGCTTCAATTACTTCTTCGTACAAATGGTATAATCTGAAAAATGAATCAGCTACTTCTCTTACTATGCACCCTTACTGCTTTATGGATGCGAACTCCTATTACGAGCAGCATCTGACACCATCTGAAGCATTGGATGAGTTGAAAATGTTTAATTCAATCATTCGACCTGTAAATGGAACTATGATTACCATTTGGCACAATAACTTCCTTGGAACAGATGATGAATTTAAGGGATGGCGGGAAGCTTATGAGGAGTTTATAAAATCGTCAATCGTCAATAATCTATAGTTGGCACCGTAGCCCCACTTCCGGCGGTCATGAAGGCAACAAGGGCAAATGCTATTACTGCTACAATTAATCCATACATGAAAATAGTATACGATGTTCTTAAATATTTATACTTTTTGGAAAGTACTACTCCAAGGAAATAAACATCTTTTATCATGCTGTCATATAAATATTCTCCATCCTTCATCATTTGATTCATTGCCCATAAATAATCATCTAATTCCATTTTATAAAAATTGCCAAAGAAAAGCAGGTTTGTTTTTTTATTCCTTATATCTTCTTCAGTAAATTTTCCACTACTTATCGAAGGGCGTGTAGCCAAAATAGCAAAGGTCATAGATCCAAGACATACAGCTAATAATATACAGGCAGGAATTGTGTATTCCCTATAATAGGCAAGCTTTCCAAATAAAACTGAAATTACTATTGAAATAATGATAGAGTTAACAGAGATCATTATATGAGATTTATTGTCAGCCATTGAGCTTAATCTCAAATGATTCCCTGAAATTACCCTGAACATGGTTTGTACTCCTCTGTCAGCAGCTTTTTGTCTGGTTTTCTCATCTTGCTGCGGAGCAGTAAAAATATAAGGGAAGGCATCCGGTTGATCCGTACCAATATCCTTGTTCTGTCCTTTTTTTGAAAGTGAAAAAAGATTATCCTGCTTATGCGGTTCGAGCTTTTCCTGACCATAATCTGTAAAGTATTTATGTGATTCTAAAAACTTAATATTATTTTTTCTCCATTCTTTTTTGGGAATCTTTTGTCCTAAAAGGTTTTCTCTTTCTTCTTTTAACAACAGGTTTCTTGCTTTAAAGTCTTCAGTTGCAAGGTGCATAAGGTCGCAGTCGCATAATATTTTTTCAACCTGCCCAATTGGTGATTGGGGCATTCGGGTAGCTCTGATCGAAGAACTTACCTTTTGAATAATCGATTCGTCTACTGAATGTTCCAGTAAAAATTTCGTAGCAATTTGTACACTAACTTCCTCATGACCTTCCGGATGTCCGGAAGAATAACCTGTGTCATGAAACCATGCAGCTAACATCAGAACAAAACGGTCCTCATCGGATAAATGATAATGATCGGCCATCCTACTGCATCCATCAGCAACATCTTCGGTATGTTCCAGGTTGTGAAAAACAAATTCAGGTTTAACAGAATGTGTAAATAATTCAGTTACATAATTACGTGTTGCTGATAAAACTCTTTCCTGGTTTTCATTCATGACTGGTGCGCAGTTTGATGAGTAAATGTAATATATGATGAAAATACTGTTCCAGAACCATAATACAAATCTTCGGGCCATCTTCCTCGTATGTGCTGTAACGTTATTAGCAGGATGTAATCAGCAAAATTACAGCTCTCCGGAAGGATATGACCTTTCCAAACCACAATTGATGCAATTGGGCAAAGTTCTCAACGAAATTTCCGGAATTACCTATAATACAGAGAATAATACATTACTGGCTGTTTCTGACAGTAAGGAGAAAGTATTTGAAATTAATATTGAAAGAAGAAAATTGAAAGACTTCACTGAACGGGTTGTTGGATCAAGAAGTGACCTGGAAGATATTGTTAAAGTAGACTCAGGGATATTTTTGTTATCCAGTCATGGGATCCTTTATCAGATACCTTCTTTAAAGCATGTTGATACTGCTCAATCTAAATCATTTAGCTTTTCTGCGGATATTAAAAATGACTTTGAATCAATATATTATGATGTTTCTATAAATGGTCTTGTGATCTTATGCAAAACATGTGCCTCATCAAAGGAAGGAACACACCCTGCTTATAGGTTCGACCTTTCAAAAAAGAAATTTGATTCAACTGCTCTTTATACAATTGATGACAAAGATGTTCAGGCGAAACTTAAAGATAACGGAGCTAAATTCCTTCCTTCAGCTGCGGCTATTCACCCTATTACTAAAAAACTATTTATTCTGGCATCAGCGGGAAATCTATTAGTAATTGCCGATAGGCAGGGGCAGCCTTTGGAGGCTTATCATTTAAATCCTAATAACTTCCCTCAGGCAGAAGGCATTGCTTTTGCACCGAATGGTGATATGTACATCTCTAATGAGGGGAAATATGGTGGTAAAGCCACTCTCCAGATTTTTCCATACCATACCTCAACGAAAAAATAACAAGCAAGCATGAAAATCCTATCCGTCTTACTCTTTTGCTTATTTGGAGTAACTACATCATTTGCACAGATTGATTCCATTAATCAAAGAATATTTTTGATAGGTGATGCAGGAGAAATGCATGGGATTACTCACCCTATTGTTGCCTGGCTAAAAAAAAATGCAGATTGGAATGATACCAAAAATACCGTCTTGTATCTTGGCGATAATATTTATCCATTAGGGATGCCAATGGTTGGTGAGCCAACTTATGAAGAAGCTAAAAGAGTTCTTGACGATCAGATCAGCCTGGTTAAAGGGAAAAAAGGAAGAGCGATTTTTATTCCAGGCAATCATGATTGGAAGAATGGCAAGCTGGGGGGATGGCAACAAATTATGAATGAGGTCAATTATATTAATTCGCTTGAGCAAAAAAATATTCAGGCCTGGCCTTTAAATGGCTGTCCCGGACCAGTTCCCCTTGAATTGACGGATAAAATTGTACTAGCAATAATAGATACGCAATGGTTCCTTTTCCTTCATGATAAACCAGGTCCGGGTTCGAATTGTGATGCGAAAACCATAGACGAATTTCAGACAGAGCTGGATGAAATAGTTAACTCTCATAAAAATCAACTTCTGATTGTTGCTATGCACCATCCAATTTATTCGTATGGCCCGCATGGTGGAGATTATACTTTAAAAGAACATATTTTTCCGTTCACTGCTGTAAGTCCAAAACTTTATATTCCATTACCTATCCTTGGATCACTTTATCCTTTAGCCCGCGGAGTATTTGGTAGTATTCAGGACATTCCTCATCCATTGTATCTTACTATGTCTAAAACCATTTTGGAGGAAGTAAAAAAACACCCAAATCCAATAGTAGTATCAGGTCATGATCATGGATTACAATTCATAAAAAGAGATTCTATTCCTTATATAATAAGTGGAGCAGGAAGTGTTCTTACCAAATTAAAGCCAGGCAGATTTTCTGTATTTAACGATGTGGAGGTTGGCTTTTCTATGATAGAAGTTTTTAAAAGCGGTAAAGTTGATGTTAAATATTATAATGTAAATAGTCTTGATCTTGATCATCCTACATTCACAAATCAGTTAAAGACCTTAGCACCTTTGCCAGCTGCCCAGGTAGACACTTCACGTACCATTCTTGATTCGGTTGTTATAGTTGCTGCAAGTAACGATCTAAAGGGAACAGGGATTCAGCGATTTCTTATTGGTGAGAATTACAGAAAAGAATGGTCGCAACGAATAAGAGTTCCGGTTCTTGATATGGGCACTGAAGACGGCGGATTAAAACCAATAAAACAAACAGGAGGTATTCAATCCAGAACATTAAGGGTGCAGGATACAACCGGAAGAGAATGGGCCTTGCGATTTGTAATAAAATATCCTAAAACTGCTATTCCCCCAGATCTATTATTAACACCCGCAGAAACCAGTATTCCTGATGGAATATCAGCATCCTATCCTTTTGGTGCATTATCAATGGGTGTATTATCAAATGCAGCAGGTGTTCCTTATTTGAACGACAAGCTGGTTTACCTGCCAGATGATCCCAGGCTTACAAGATTCAGATCAACATTTAAAAATCATATGGCTTTAATGGAAGAACGAATACCTGTTGGCATTAAGACAGCTGATAATACTGAAGAAATGATCGTGAAACTTTTAAAGGATAATAATAATCATATTGATCAAAAGGCTGTATTAAGAGCAAGGCTGCTGGATAATTTTGTAATGGATTTTGACAGGCACGAAGCTCAATGGCAGTGGACCTCAACAGATACCGGGAAAGTGAAATATTACTTTCCAATTCCTGTTGACCGAGATTATGTATTCTTTACAAACCAGGGACTTTTACCAAAATTGGTAAGAAAGCCATGGCTTGTTCCGGAGCTTCAGGGCTTTCAGGCAAAAGCTCTTAATATTAAAACATTCAACAGGTCTGTCAGACATTTTGATCGTTCATTTCTTACTGAGTTAACTGAAGAAGACTGGAATAAACTGATCGATGAATTTTTATTTTCAATGTCTGATTCTATTATACAAAAAGCATTGGAGCAACAACCCATTGAATTGCACAACCAGGACATGCAACAGATAATAGCTACTTTGAAAAAAAGACGGAATTATTTTAAGGATGAGATGTTGGAATATTATCGTTTTATATCAAGAAAGGTTTCTGTAGTAGGTTCTGACCAGAAAGAACAATTCACTATCAACAAAAAAGCAGACGGAACTGTTCAGGTATTAATCAATAAAATCATTGGAGATAGCTCTTTAGGGGAAGTTATTTATAACCGTACATTTATAAGAGATGAGACTAGAGAGATAATGATATTT
>JBJMLT010000096.1:0-2080 GCA_045805165.1 Flavisolibacter sp. | reverse complement strand
TCAGCAATCAGCTATCGGACAGTCAACGATTAGCTTTCTGTAGGATATTAGATTTCTAAGCATTCAAAGATTTTGGATGTAATTAATCTGGTCTTAAAAAAATAGAAATAGGAAAAGATGAAGCTAAAAAGGTTTCAGGATAACGGACCAGAATAAAAGATCAAAAGAAAGACTTAAACATCTTCGAATTTTGGATTAAATAAACAATAGTCAATCAATTGGGCAACGACTAACAATCGACGATTTGCTACTGTCTCTTCTGTCAACTGTCAACTTCCTATTTACGATTGACGATTCATCATTCAAAAATTAGAAGGCAACAAAACAAATCCTTCTTTAATGCTAAAGAATTCCTTAATGGTTGTTAAAAGCTTTTTCATACAAAGTAATTTTAAAGGGTTAAAAAAATCATTTGTATATAAGAAGGAGCGGCAGGTAAAAAATTTAATGCCTGTATTCTAAAACCTTGTTAATGTGAATTGTCAGATTTGTGAATAGTCAGTTGGAATTAGAAATGTTGAAGTAATGTGAGATACAATTTTAGCATCTGCATATTCAGGCATGCCACTTATTTTTTTCCATTCTGGGTCGCTTCCAAAAGCTTTCCAGCTCTTATCATGATCCGCCATATCACTGAAGGTTAGCATGTAGGTTAAATTAGGCCGAAGACCTCCAATAATTGTCTCTCCAAAAAATACAGGAGTGAGTCCGGTCCTTCTGAAAATATCGATCTCTCCCGCATCATTGAACATTTCTATTTTCTTTTTTCCGGCAGCTTCGCTTGAACTTTCATAACGGCGCAACTCAAACATCCTGCTTTTTTTTGAAGGAGATTCTATCCTTGGCATATGCTTGAACGATCGAAGTAATGAACTTTCAATTCTTTCATAAGCTGGCGAAGTAGCAGGAGCGTTTAAATAGGTATAAGCATCTTTTTGATATTCTTTATCTGCAGAAAGTTTTTGTTCTGCTATAGTAATGTATTCAAGTGTAGGGTAGGGTATCAGCACATAGAACTTAGTTTGTCCTTCAGGCTTCATTTCCTTAAATACTCCCACAGGTTTGCATCCTATGCGATTAAGTGCAGGTATGGCCGCCTTTTCAAAATAAGTATCGAGTAGTTGTTCCTGTTGTTGATTGTTTAGGGTATATGCTCTAAGTTCATAGAACTCAGAACTTGTTTTTTTGTCCTCACTGTTTTTTGATGATTTACCCACCATAGGTATCATTCCTCCAAATGCTGTTGTTAGCAAAGAGGCTTTTACAAAAGAACGCCTTTTCATAATTAGGTATAGCTAAGGTTATTCAGATAAAGCTATCTTTTCTTTTTCAATATGATCATGCTTTTCTGTATAATGAGGCTTTATTGCATTAGTGTTTTTTTGCGCATTCCGTCTTTTAGCCATGTTGATCAATAATACGCTTGTTAATATAATAAGCAGGCCGGTGACCTGAATGGTATTGAGTTTTTCTCCTCCAAAGAATACTCCTATCAGAACGGCTACCACTGGATTTACATATGCATACGTACTAACCTGTGTTGCCGGCCTTACCTGTAACAGCCAAACATAGGCAGTATACGCAGCTAATGAGCCAAAGAAGATCAGATAGGCTACAGATAACCAGGTTTCTGTTGGAATATTCCAACTGAATGTTGCCCATTCCTTATTTAATAAGCTTCCGGGAATAAAGGCAATTCCACCCACAAGCATTTGCCAGGCTGTATTTACCATATTAGATCCGGTTGAATAATGCTTGGAATAAAGTGAGCCTACCGCCCAGCTAATAGAGCCAATCATCAGTATGCTGATCCCGATAACGTCTGCCATGCTTCCATTAGAAGAAAAAGCATTACTTACCTGGTGGCCGAATAATAATATTACACCAGCAAAGCCTGTAATGAGTCCGGCAACAGTAGCTTTATTAGAAAAATTTTCTTTCCATTTGCTTTTATCAAATAATACAAACCATAATGGAGAAGAGGAAACCAAAACGGCAACGAGTGAACTTGGAAGTGTTTTTTCCGACCATATAACAGCACCGTTTCCAATAAATAATAAAAGTACTCCACTAATAATAG
>JBJMLT010000095.1:0-2049 GCA_045805165.1 Flavisolibacter sp. | reverse complement strand
TTCGGATATTTTTGCAGTTGAAATTTCTTGTTAAAGGCTTTAAATAAGCTGTAATTGCTGGTACATAACATATAAATATTAAAGTCCTTTAATTTTTGGATCTGGTTAATAATACTCGTTGTTTGCGCCCGGCAGTAAGGGCACCAGGGTTCAAATGCAAATAAAATGGTGGGCTTTCCACGAGCAACATTTTCGGTATTAATATGCGAAAAACTATCTATAGAAATCAAATCTATTGATGGCATAGGCTGCCCCTCCAAACCAGTTTTCTTTATATCAGGTTTTTTGCTATAACAGCCGGCAATAACAGCCGTGCATATAATTATTAAGACCTTTTTCATAATTCACCTCCGCTTCTTTTAATTTTTTTGGCGAGTATAATTCCGGTTAATGCTAGCCCTATTAAGGCAATATTTACTATCAAGTGAGCTTTCCAGGAAAGTGCTTCCATAATACCTCCACAACTGCAGGGTAGTTCCGGAGCAAAGGCCAATAACCAACCCACATATCCTGTAAAAAGGATCATCATTAGCAATGCGGCGTATAAGCCTTTTAGCCGGTATTTAGGAATGAAAAGCAATATGGAAATTATAAGCTCAGTAATAGGAAGTCCCCAGGCTACAACCGGCGCTGCAAATGCAAGAATGGGAGAATCCATTAGCTGTTCCTGGAATACATCAAATTCCATCAGCTTCGCAATCCCGGTATATAAAAAGAGGATGACAAATAACAGCGCGATTATATCAACCGCCAGGCGCTTATTCAGCCAGGAAAAAGTTATTATTCGAACAAATAAATTGCTCTTGTGAGTCCTTTCATTCATCATTAAGTTTTCCATATCAATAAGGTATTAGGCTCGCCAGTAAAGGCGCAGCATGATGTTCTTTTTAATTTGGATGTAATTGCCGGATGGCGAGGTTTTATATTTATACCATCATGTAGCCATGTTGAGTAGTAAGTAAAGAGAAATAAAATGATTTATCGTGGTTGAAGAAACTACATTTTCTGTTTGGCGAATTTCTTTTTGCATGTAACAAGATTTAATAGTTATCAGTATGCCCGGTAATCAGTGCTGGTGAAAGAAGGTAGCGCCCATCCTTCCGCCAGGCGGAGACAACTCATTTAATAACATTCATTGACCCTCGTTAATTTCTAAATTGTCCACCAGCTGCTGAGCCGGGGTATATATGTTTCTAAGGGTGTACTGTTTTCGGAGATAATGCGGATCTCCGTATTGGCTCCACGCTTACTGGCGCGGACCGGCGAAATCTTATTCTTATGGATATAAGTCGCTTAAAACCCTACCCAATGGCAGAATAGAATGTCTTGCCTTTTGAATTATTAATGCAATATCAGCTGTGGCAAGTAAGTTGCCGGTTAACTAAGCGTGTTTAAGAATAATATGACCTTCGATGAAAAGATTCGCTGTAAGTATGATCTCTATAGTAAATCGATGAAATGAATAAGTCGTTAAAGGATATGGCAACCATAACGAATAAATTTTAAAATGAGCGATGATGACCAAGGATATCGTTTGTTAAGCTGTAAATAGCGCAATGTAAGTGTAGAAAGGTTGGATAAATGCTGGAAGTATTTTTGTTCCTTTATCTTCAACCATTCATTCATTCTTATTGTTTTCACGGGTACAAATTATCATTAATCAGTACATTCATTTAAGATTACTAATATTATTTGAATTCCTGGGTTTAACCAGGTATTTAACAGTTAGCTGGTAAGTGGTTTCAGCAGTTAAGCTCGGTTCGGGAATTAGGCAGTTTCTATAAAATGTTAACAGTGAGTAGGAGGACTGTTCTGTTTTATCTTAGTGCCTTTCTGGTCCTCGTCGTTTGTTAGTGCAAGATACATCACAATTCAGGCGCCTTCCAAATATTCCAGTTGTACTAAATGCACTTTTTAAATTCGATTGTCATTTCCCTGATATTGTTTGCGGTAGCATGCTGACGAACCCATTCTTCAGGACACATATTGTATATGGCCCTAAACAATTTGGAAAAGTTGCCTATACAGTCGGCATGGCCGCAGGCTATA
>JBJMLT010000094.1:0-6382 GCA_045805165.1 Flavisolibacter sp. | reverse complement strand
TGCGTGTGCGGTCATTTATTGAATAGGACGAATGAAAACCGGAAACTTCCTCAATATCACAGCTACTGATTTTTGCGGAATCTCCCTTGGTAAGTTCTTTTAAATGGCTGCCAATATTGAATTTCTCTGCAGCGCCTAAAATCAGATCTACTCCCGGAATATTTGCTATTTCTTTAGGTTTTAATTGAGCGTAGCAACCGGTAATAACCACCAGGCCTTTAGGATTTTGGCGCTGCACTCTTCTTACGATCTGACGGCATTCTTTATCTGCATTTTCAGTTACAGAGCAGGTATTGATAACATAAACGTCTGCTTCACTTTCGAACTCTCTTTTTATGAAGCCTTCTGCTTCCAATTGCCGGGAAAGAGAAGAAGTTTCAGAAAAATTTAGCTTGCAGCCCAATGTATGAAATGCAACTGTACGCTGTTTTTCCATGACCGGCAAAGGTAGCTAATTACCCGGCAATGCTTTATAATGAAGAAAGTTAAAAACGTGGGCATAATACCTCGTTAAGAGTAGTATTATTCCTGTCCAGGAACCCGGCATACACAAGACCGAGTTCAAATCCACCTCTTCCTTCACTGGATACTTTTAAAGGCGAAAAATTTATATCGTAGCTAATAGAAAAAGAAAAGCTATTGCGATCAACTTTTATTACCGGAATAAATGAATCATTCCAACGTAAAAAACCACCCACATTTAATATATACTTTTCCATATCTGAACCTGTATTGATTCTGATCCCATACAATGCACCTCCAATCGTTTCATGATATTTCCCCTGGATAGAATAATCAGCGTGAATAGTTATAAACCTCTCTTCTTCAAGTGAAAGCTTTAATCCTGCAGAACCTACCCATTTTGGGGAGATCTGTATAGAGGGGTTATCATAAAAAGATGCCTGCGAATGATTGAAATGATGGTAAGCCAGACCAATAAAAAAATTGTTATCTATATTTTCATCGATTTGAGAATTGAAGCTCATACCTATAGCTCCATCAAGATAAGTAAATTTAGTATTGGCTAATTGTTCACCTGTTCCTCTGTTATCGTATTGGCTATTAGTTGTCATTTTGGAAAGATCGATCTGGTTTTGAACAATTCCACCCATAAATCCTAAAGACAAATATTGATTTTTAATTGAGCTTAATGATTTATGAAAATTAATAGCGGGAAATACACTTGTATTGGTCCAGGAAATAGCACCGGCCTGGTCATAAATAATCTGTAAACCGGTAGTCAGGAAATCATTCCCCTTACCAACGGGTAATTTATATTCCGCATTTAATGAGCCGGTTTTGTAAGAGTTCACTATGCTGTTCCATTGTGAACGATAAACCGATTGAACCCTTATATCTCCAGTAAAAATGCCTGCAAGTGATGGATTTCTAACGAGAGGAGCATCGAAAAATTGAGAAAAATGAATATCCTGGGAAACTGCTTTAGTTATGCTTATAAAGTGAACAATAATAATTATGATTAAACAGGTAATTGGATTTTTGTACATAGCTGAAATTGTTCTTATTGAATTAAGGCAATGGTTCCCTGGTAATGAAGGATTTGATTGTTTTCACAGAAAACATCAAATTGATAAACATAGACACCGGGAATTGGTTTGTTTCCCTTATACCGGCCATCCCATCCAAACGATTGATCATTTACAGGAAAATCTCTTTTTTCAAATACAATTTCACCCCACCTATCAAATATTTGCAGGCTTTTTATCCTGCTGATTCCTTTTCCTCTTAAGTAAAAAATATCATTCGAACCATCATTGTTAGGAGAGAAAGTATTAGGTACAAATATGTTATTGTCCTTACATAATACTATTACTAAAATATCTGCATTATTAACGCAGCCATTACTATCTGTTACGGATACATGGTATTTGGAATTGAATTTAATGTCTGCAATAGGATGAGGACAATCCGAACAACTTAAATCTATAGAAGGAGTCCATGTATAGCTTGATACATTTGATGAATAGGTCACAGGCATAGTTAAAGGGAAACTTGGCTGCATAGTTACGGTCGTAGGAAGATTAATTACAGGAATAGGATTTACAGTAATAGATTTTATTACTGTATCAGCACATCCATTACTACTTGTTGCAATGGCCTTTACAAAAAACTTACCTGCTTTATCATATTGTTGAATAACAGGATATTGTGATTCGGAGCCTTTTCCATTTGGAAACATCCAATGCCATTGAAGTGATGAATTATCATTTCTCTCAATTTCACCAAAATGGTTCATGCTTCCATTGATACATGCAGTACTATCTCCCGTTATTGATATCAATGGCTTTGAAGCTACAGTAACCGGTAATATGAGTGTTGTTGAATCAGAACATCCCGAAACAGTAGATGCCTTTAAACTTATGGTATATTTCCCTGGCCTCGTGAATTGATATATTGGTACTTTTTGGCCTGGAAATGTAAAAATAATTCCATCGCCCATATCCCATTGATAGCTTGTAACAGCATCATTATATTTTGTAGAGTCCAATATCTTTACGTATCCGCTATCACAAAAGAAATAGTTGTCAAGAGCAAAATGTGTAAAAATACCTTTATTGATAATAGGATCATTTCCTGTTATGGTTACAATACATCCCCCTGGTTCCTTTAAAATTACTTTAGGTATAAATTCACCCAAATTGTCATAAATATGTGAGAGATGGTTTATTGAAGTATCTGCAATTACTCCATCTCCGAAATCCCATACAAAGCTTGCATTCATTTTGCTGAATGCATCCAAATTAACATTCAAAGGGGTGCATCCAAACGTCGGGGCGTAAGTCATTTTAGCCTGATCGGCTTTTATAATATGAACGGTTTGTGTTTTTGTTGATACGCATCCTCCCGGACTGGTTACTGTTAATATCACATCGAAATCTCCTGTTGAAGTATAATAATTGGAGGGGCTGGTTAAAGTAGATTTCCAATTCCCAAAATCCCAGCTTATAGTGTTAAAATAAGTAGATGTATTAGTGAAATTTGCCTGAAAAGGAGTGCAATACGAACTGAAATTATTAGCTGTAAAATTAGCACGGGGAGAATCTACTTTTACATAATTCAACCGGGTCAATGAATCAATACAGCCTGTTGCATCTTTTACTTTCAATTTAATACTGTATAAACCATTGGTTGAATAGGCATATGTCAATGAATTGCTTATGGAATAATTGCCATCACCCAGATCCCATAAGCTGCTGTAACTATAGCTGCTTGAGCTTTGGTTGTAAAAATTTATAATGGCGTTCGGACATGTTTCATTAGTAACATTCCAGTTCACTTTTAAATCAGATACTCGTATTAGATTCTGATAAGTAGTATCGTCAGAGCATCCATAGTTATCAGTTACTTTTAATTTTACAGTATATAATCCCGGATTGGCAAATGTGTGTTGAAAAGGCGGGCTATTAAATGATTGGGATACGCCATCGCCAAAATTCCATTCCCATTTTATCACTTGATGAATACCGTCATTTACTGTATTATCGATGAAGCTGGTATTAAGATTTTTGCAACCTGATGTATCAATGCCTTTAAAATGGGGTTTTGGTCCAAATATGGTAATATAATTTTGTTTTTCAACAACATCATAACAACCAGCGAAATCATGATATCCTAATTTTACTGTATACTGTCCTGTATCCGAATAAGAATGCGATGCACTTGTATTATTATAATTAAAAAGGAAAGGAGACAGGTCGCCAAAATACCAGGTAAAATCTGTAAAGGTTGCTAATTTGTCACTTGTTATATTAAAAGAATGAATTGAGTTTTTGCATGCTACCAATGGTGTAGCAGAAAAATTAATGGTATAATCTATTATTTGAATTTTTTCGGTTGTTGTATGGGAACAAGTTCCATTTGTCACTGTAAGCGAAACTATATAGTCACCTATACCAGGGAAAATATGGACTGGTGGATTTTTAAGATTGGATGTTGTTCCATCACCAAAATCCCACAACCAGGTTTTAGCTCCTAAGGACAAGTCCATAAATTTATAATCGGTTCTCGGTTTATTCTTGCATAAAGCGAAATACTGAAAATTAGCTATTGGTGGCCTTACATGAATGATATGGTCTTTTATTATAGTGTCCGGACATCCATTATTATACACTATATGTTTTATAGATAATAATCCGGTATCACCAAATTCATGAAGTGGATCTTTTAAAGTTGAAGAACTGCCATCATCAAAATCCCAGAAATATTCATCTGCAGTTGTTGACTCATCTTTAAATTGAACAGATTCACTTGCACAAACATCTGCGAGATCAAATGAAAAACCTGCTTTTGGCTTATTGCCAACTTTAACCCCGTCAGGGATTGAAGTCTTACTGGTACAACCTGTACTTGTTACAATTGTTAATGAAATCGGATATGTTCCTTGAAATGAATAAGTATGATTTGGCTTTTGAATGTTCGAAGTAGTGCCATCGCCCAAATCCCAGGCATAGGAAAGAACTTTATCTTCTGTAAATACTGATGGAATAAGTGTTACATCATAAGGAATGCATCCTTTAAATTTCTGAAGTCCAACCTGGGGCTCCCTGATCCTTATAAAATTTATTTTTCTAATTGAGTCTGTACATCCAAAAGATGAGGTAGCAACAAGATTTACTGAATAGTATTTAAGATCATTATAAATAAATCCGGGTTCTTTTGCATAGGATTTATTTCCATCTCCTAGGTCCCATTCAAAAGTATCCCCATTTATAGTTTGGTTTTTAAATTGAACTGAAAATGGAATTTTACAGCTAACTGAATCGGCAGTGAAATTAGCTATTGGTAATGAGTGTACAGTTATGGTTTTAGTTACGGAATCTGTGCAGTTTCCATAATCATTTATCAGTTTTATCACATAGTTTCCTTCATTGGCAAAAGTCTTTGAAGCATCCTTTCCAATAACAACACTACCATCATCAAAATGCCATGCTGAACTAATAGGCAATAATGAAGATGAATTTATAAGAGTGGCTGAATTTGTTGCACATAATGTGGAAGTGTTGAAGTCAGTTGTTATTCCTCCGATTGTAACTGCCGATGTTCTTTTTAAAGTATCAGAACATCCAAGGCTGCTTGTTACTGAAAGGGATACATTATATGACCCATTGGCAGAATAAGTATTGATCGGGTTAACTACATTGGAAATATTCCCATCACCAAAATCCCATAAATAGGTTAACGTACCTGGACCTGAAGACTTATCATTGAATTTTATTGATGCGGGGGCGCTGCAAACAGTCGGAGTAGAGTTAGAAAAATCTATTGTAACTCCTGAAGAAACATTAATAAAGCCTGGTCTTGTTATTAAATTTGAGCATCCTTTATCATTTGTAACAGTTAAAGTAACAGGATAACTTCCGGACAATTTATAAATATTATCAGGATTTTGATCATTAGAAGTATTGCCATTCCCCAGATCCCATTGCCACGAAATATTTTTAGTTCCGGGCGCAGGGGTGGACTTATCTTTAAAACTAATCCTCGCAGGGGAGCAACCTTCTGTTTTATCACTTATGAAATCGACCTTTGGCTTGTCGTATACGCTGATAAATGCATTTTTTGTAATAGTATTTGATGTGCTGCCTGTACTTACTGTAAGTATAATGGTATAAGTACCCGGCTTAAAATAAGTGGTAGAAGGATTCCGTAATGTAGATGTAGCTCCATTCCCAAAGTCCCAATGCCACGCAGTAGGATTACCGGTAGAATGGTCCTCGAAAATGACAATTACCGGCGAACATCCACCTGAAACATTTGAATTAAAATCAGCTTTTAAAGTCTGGGCCAAAGAAGTATAACAGCCGAATATTAGTAACAGATTGAGCAAAATGCCTCGGTTAAAAGCGAAGCATACTTTGATCTTCATAGGAAATGGTATTAATTTGTCTTATGGGTCAGGATTCACAGGGAAGGAATACTTCACTAATTCTACTGCAAAGTATTTTCTAAAAATGTTCCTGCATATAGCATAAGAATGTTAATCATCTAAAGTATAGATATGATAAGGCAAATTGTAATTCGTAAATAGTAATTTATAATCATAATTTATTTCGATTTTGAAACCAAAAAACGTCTTCTTCACTCTCTTTCTCGTAATAGCAGTATTGGCTATTGTTATATCCCGTGTCAGGCATGACCGCGGAAAAGAGCTTTTCGACCGTCATCCAAAACATTTGGAATATACTCACCATGCTTTATGCAGAATGGATTGCCGGCATATATCTAAAAACGATATCAATGAAATAATGGAAAAAGGAATTATCAACTTAAATAAAAGTAATCGTAATGCATCCCCTTGTCCTGTATACGCATTGCAGGGCTTTACTGATGATGGTAAAGATTTGAGAGTGATATTTGCTCA
>JBJMLT010000093.1:0-16506 GCA_045805165.1 Flavisolibacter sp. | reverse complement strand
GTCAGATATGGTCTTGATGAAGCACTAAAAATATACTGTCATAATATCAGCAACAGTAATAAGCTGGTAATACAATATGATTCGTGGGGTGAATTTACACGCTATAAGAACAGCTTTGAATTATCTGTATACAGAATAGTTCAGGAACTCATTGCTAATATTATTAAGCATTCCAAGGCCTCTAAAGCATTGGTTCAAATGAGCCTACTGGATACTATCCTGTCCATTGATATAGAAGATAATGGCATTGGCTTTTCCAATAATAACGATAGTAAAGGCATGGGTTTGCATACGATTCAATCGAAGGTAAAAGCAATTGATGGAAGAATTGAACTGGTGTCGGGAATTAATAAGGGCGCATGCGCCTACCTGGAATTCGATATTTCTCATATGAAAGTAAATCAGCAACATGAATAAAATAACTATAGGAGTTGTAGATGATCATCAGATCATAATTAATGGCTTTAAGGTTATGCTTTCCAATATGGAGAACCTTGTGGTTACCATTCAGGCAACTTCCGGACCTGAACTATTGAAATTGCTGGAGAATGAACAGCCCGATCTACTTTTTATGGACATCCAGATGCCGGTGATGGATGGAATTTCTCTTGGAAAGCTTGTGAAGAAACTTTATCCTTCAATAAAAATCATCGCTTTCAGCAGCTTTGATGACAGTCACTATATAAAGCAGTTCCTGCGTTCTTCCGCATCGGGCTATATTTTAAAGAATGCAGACAGGCAGACCCTTATAAATGCCATTGAACAGGTAATGAACGGAGAAGAATATGTAGATGAAACATTGCAAAAAATATTGGTTCAGGAATCAATAACAGGACACAGACGTTCCATGTTTGAAGTGCCACTTACGTCAAGAGAAAAAGAGATCATTAATATGGTTGTGGAAGGACTTACCAATCAGCAGATCGCGGATAAACTATTTATAAGTACACGAACTGTTGAAAAGCACAGGCTGAATATAAATAATAAGCTGGATGTAAATAATACTGCGGGATTGATGAGGGAAGCGTTTAAGAGAGGACTGGTTGAATAAGGAGAATTTTAGATTACGGATTGCGGATTGCAGATTGGGGATTTTTGATTTACAATTTACAATTTACGAATTACAATTTGTTTAGGTTTGGCTGATTGCTGATGGCTAATTGTTAACTTACTATATTAATTAAATAAAAATGAAAGAGGGACCAATTATAATTGAGCGTACTTATGCGGCACCAGTTGAAAAGGTATGGCAGGCATTAACTGATAAAGAACAGATGAAGCAGTGGTATTTTGATCTTGCAGATTTCAAGCCGATAGTAGGTTTTGAATTTCAATTTGAAGGTGGAAAGGATGACCGAACTTATACTCATTTATGTAAGATCACAGAAGTTATTCCAGAGAAAAAGTTAACTCATAGCTGGCGTTATAAAGGATATGATGGAATATCGCATGTTAGTTTTGAATTAATTCCCAAAGGGAATGAAACTACAGTAAAGCTGACGCATACAGGATTAGAAACCTTCCCAGAAAGTAATCCTGATTTTGCAAAAAGTAATTTTGTTGAAGGCTGGACATATATTCTTGGCACCTCACTTAAACAGTTTTTAGAAGGTTCAAAAGTCGGGAAATAGAATTGATCGTCCAGTGGCTTCTTCCTGTTGATTAATTTTAGTACTAAATAAATTATATAATTATGTTAGTTACTACAAGCACACAACTGGAAGGATACCGTATTGTACAACATCTGGGCATAGTTAGAGGAATAATAGTCAGATCCCGGAATCTATTTGGAAATATTGCCGGCGGACTTCAATCTTTATTAGGGGGGAATATTACTATTTATACTGACCTATGCGAGAAGACCAGAGTTGATGCGCATAACCTGATGATAGCGCATGCCGTGGAATTACATGCCAATGCAATTATAAATATGAGGTATGATGCCAATGATGTGATGTCAGGAATAACAGAAGTACTCGCCTACGGAACTGCAGTTGTAGTTGAAAAGATCTGATCAATTCGATGTTGTTATGTCTTCCACGGGGGTTTTAAATTCCGCATTGCAATTGAAACAATGATATATTTTTTCCGGAGCAATGGCATAGCTGCCTAAAAAGAAAGAAGTAATAGCACTAAGCCAGTTTATTGCTTTTCTGTTTGTAGTGATCAATTGTATATTATGACTATGACATTCAGGACAAGATAGCTTTTGCTTATTCTCTCTTGTGAATTGCTGATTAAATTGAATGGCTTTTTCTAATTGGTCTTTTGGCACCATTATTTTTATTCCGCCTACCGCATTTGTCAATATAGGATCAATTGTAACGGTATTTTCATCCTTAAGCCAGCAATTAATTCCTTCCTCCTGCAATCTGCCCATAACAATATGTGCGTCGATATAATTATCAAATATTTGAAGTATAGCGAAATCCATAAAGTTGATTAGCTAGTTAGCTGATTAGCTTATTAAATAAGTTGCTTAATATATTTTGAACTTTCTACCTTGTTAACTTGTCAACTTTTTAACTTGCCTTAACTTGTCAACTTGTTAATTAAAGATACTATGGGTGCGGCTAAAGTAAGAATATTTGCAATATGCGGAAGTACAAGGAGTAATTCAGCGAATCTTCAAATTATTAAAGCTATTGCAAAAGAAGCTGAAGCCATTATGGAATTTGAAATATATGAGCAATTAGCCTTGTTGCCTCATTTTAATCCAGACCTGGATAATGAAAATGTAGCTGAATGTGTTAAAGAGCTAAGAGATAAAATAAAAAAAGCCGATGGGGTATTGATCTGTACTCCCGAATATGTTTTTAGTCTCCCGGGTGCTTTAAAAAATGCAATTGAATGGATGGTATCTACCACCGTTTTTTCTGAAAAGCCGGTCGCGCTTATTACTGCATCCGGCCTTGGAGAAAAAGCGCATGAAGCTTTATTGCTGATTATGAAAACTATTTATGCCACTTACACTTCAGGAACGCAACTTCACATTGCCGGTGCGAGAGCGAAACTGAATGAAAAGGGTGAAATAACTGATCCACTTATCAAAGAAAAAATCCTTTCACTTATAAATGCTTTTAATGAACTGATTGGCAATTTGAAATTAAGCCTGCCGGTAAAATCGTAACTTATATATTTGCTCAGCGATTCCTCCCTAAGCATTCTATTCCGTGTGATAACAGATACCTGATAATTCTTTATTCCGACTTTAGTTCAATCAAAAACAACATACAAATGAAAAAGCCTCTATTCTTATCAGCTTTAGGGATCATTATTGCATTTAGCTCCTGCAATCATTTTAATCGTGCAGTTAACGGTGACAGTTCCAATTCGTCGGATAGCTCAAAAACATCAATGGATGAAAGGAACCGCAATAACACGGTATCTGTATTCAGGGGTATAGAATCCGGCGACCTGAGTAAAATGGATGATTTTGCATCTAAAGACCTTGTAGATCATACAACTATGGGAGATGTAAAGGGCCTGGACAGTGTAAAGAAAATGTTAGGAGATATTCATAACCACATTTCTAATTTAAAGTTTGATCTGATCTCTGATGCCAGCAATGGTGATTACCATTTTATTATGGGAAAAATGACCGGAACAACAAAAGACAACTGGATGGGCATGCCGGCAAACACTTCAATCAATGAAACATTTACAGGTGTAGAGAAAATGTCTAATGGTAAAATAACTGACCATTGGCGTTTCGTAGATCCGGCCGAAATGATGAAAGCGATGGGGACGCAACAGCATGGGAAGGATAATTAGATAATTAGCTGAGGTAACTATATACCAGTTGGGACAAATTTAGTTTTCTGCTTTTGGATTAGGTGTTTTTTTCAACCCGATGAAATAATATACAATACTTAGAATTATTCCTAAAATAAACATGATATAAAAAAGGCGTTTATTTATATGAAGTATTTTATCTCCATAAATAAACAACCTAAAACCAATAAAGGCGAAAGCGATAATTCCGCAAATAATAATGGTATTAAATGATATGATATACAACGTATCAGATAATTTATGTTTCATTCCCACAATATAATACACAGGCAATAAAAAAGCGGCTCTATGGCCGCTTAACTATTTGTCCATTTGGTAAATACCTTTTTTAATTCATTAGCTAATCAGCTAATTAGCTAATCAGCTAATTGCATTGCCACATTTCCTGCCTCACATTGCTCCCAGTCCTTTCAATAGCTTTTCTGAATTGGCTTTGACATTAGCGGGAGGGTTAAGGCTTAATGATTTCTTTAAATTGATAATAGCATTCTTCTTATCACCTTTTGTAGCATAAGCTTCGCCGAGACTATCCCAAACATTCGGACTGGTTGGATGCCTTTGCGTATTTAATATAAATACTTCTATGGCTTTATCATATTGTTTCTGATTCAAAAGATTATATCCATAAAGGTTCAATTCATTTTCATTGGCCATTGCTAGGGCTTCCGTCATTAATTTATCTGCTTCATCATTTTTACCGGTTGCTTTTAAAAGATTTGATTTCAGGCTTAATGTGTTGAAGCTTTTATTTTGCGCAATTGCCTGATCGGCCCAAACCAATGCCTGGTCATAATTCACTTTATTTTGAAGTGCATAGTTAGCAGCACTTGCATATCCCTGCCAGCTAAAACCAACTGTATTCTTTAATTCTTCAGCCGCATTCGCCATTACAATTCCATCAACATCGAATTCAATTTTTACAGGGAATTGCTTTTTCTCCCAATTCAGACATAGCTCAGCAGAATTTTTAGTGAGATTATTGAACTCATAAGTGAGAAGCTCGGTAGAAGGTATTTCCCGTAACTGTATTTTAGATCTGAAAAGATCATGCTCGGGTTCATACCAGAAGCTGCCCCATGACCGGTAGTCTTTTGATAGAATAACTTCCCCGGTATTATCTTTATTAATTACGAAGAACAAGCCATACGATCCGGCTGGCACTGCATGTCCTTCAACAGTAGCAGGATGAGAAAAACTAATTACGGTATTTTCATTAGCCCCTGCCCTCCATGGTGCTTCTTTGCCTGCTCCAAACCCCTGTACATTATAACCGTAAGGAACCAGGTTACCCCATATTTCACGTCCTTTTACCGAAGGCCTGGAATAAGTAACCGTAACTTTTGAGATCCCAATAGTTTGTATAATGCTTCCTGCCGGACTTGGAACACGGGGAGTAGTTATAGTACCCTGAGCCAGAACAGCTTTGGAGGTTAATATAAAAGCACTGATGAGAAGCACTTTTTTGGTTAAATGATAAAACATCTTTAGGTTTTTTAGTTGAATAAAGCAGTTGCCGATTATAAGTTACTACATTCAAAAGCCGCTATGTTTTGCAATTCCTTAACCGGTAATAAAAGATGCTGACCGGTGTCTAAATTTTACTGGATGAGCCTATTATACTAAGACATAAACTTTAGCGTTTAAAACAGCGTATTCAGCATTGAATTTTGTATATTTAAGAGAGAAAAATTTACCGTAAAAGGTAAACTACAGGAATCTGCACCAACTTACTAAAACCCATTGCGGATCAAGCTCATTTGATTGGCTTTAATAACAGCCTGGCTTAAGAAAAACATTCTATTCCGATCTTATAAAGATACCAGAGAACCCAATAATCACTGCTTGTATGAGGTGGAAATCTCGTACGTCTACTTTTTAAAAAAGGAAACAATTTTTTAATCATAAAAATTTTTATATGGGTGCTTCTATCAGGTGGATCGTCTTAGGTGTAATTTTCGCCGCTGCTGCTATTGTATTGTATACTACAATTGATAGTAAATGGGCTGAAAGGGCCAATTCAGGTATCTGGATGACGATATTATTTTTTGTAGCTGCGGTAGCTACTATTCTTTGCGGCTTTAATGCGGTGGATGCGAATGAGGGGCGTGAATCGTGAATCGTCAATCGTCAATCGTCAATGATCGGGAATCGGAGGTCGTCAATCGTCCGGGAATCGGGAGGGAGTGAATGGCCAACTTACCAAACAACAGTAAAAATACTCTTGCCCCTTTCCCATTTATTCCCAATATTGCTATATAATTACTGGACCCATGAAGATCTACTATATCCGTCATCACGAAGAAAGCCTTGGCCCCTATTCCAAACAGGAATTAAGGCTGGTAGGAATTAAAGCTGAAGATTATATCTGGACAGGAGGATTAGGCGGATGGAAACAAGCTAAAGACCTTCCTGAACTGAAAGATATTTTAGTAACATCGGCTATTGAACCTATTACCTTTAAAAAGAAAACAACTAATAAGCAATATTCCAATAAATTTTTCTTTCCCTTTCGCTCCCTTTTTAAATTCATTTTAAAGCGCCTAAAAGCTACTAATTATTAGCTATCGGCAATCGGCTGTCGGCTGTCGGCTATCGGAGATCAGGCATCTTCAAATCAGAGGTTTGCTTTCGCTGCATTTCAAATTTCAATTCTCCATTCTCCATTAACGCGACACAATGCCAGCCTGCTTTTTTATAAAATGCTTCTGCTCTTGTTTGCGGAGCGGTGCATAGCCATAGAAAATCATTTCCATTTGTAAAGTACCAGTTAAGCATAACATCATGAAGCTGCCTGCCAATTCCTTTTTTTTCATAGTGCGGATGCACAAAGAGCGCCCATACATTTTTTTTGAGAACATCAACTATGGCAAAACCTACTATACGATCATCCATCTGATAAAGCCATCCCTTTCCTCTTTCTGTAAGAAAGCTTACATAATCTTTTTCCTGAACTATAAGAGGATTTGATAATGCATTCTCCTTTGCTGCCATCCGGATGGAATGAAGCTGGCTGATATCATTTATGGTGGCTTCCCTGATCATTTTATTTTAGAGAGTTTATTAACCAGGAGAATTCAATGTATAAATAACAATATTAAAAAGATCAGAATGCTTTTTTTCTTCCAGCAGATCACGTTTAAAATTATTCTTTTCCAACAGTCGGATACTGCCTAAATTATCCTTATGAGTATAGGCCTCGATTATTTCGAAACCAATTGTGTTTAATCCAAATGGGATAACGATTGAAAATGTTTCATGCATGATCCCTTTCCGATGATAGGAAGTATGTAGCTGATAGCCAATTTCTGCTTTTGATAACTGCGGCTGAATATTCCAATAGCAGATGGTTCCAATAAGCTTGTTTGAATTTTTTAAAGTAATGCTCCAGTATAAGCTCTCATTGCCTTGAACAGCAGTTTGAATATATTTGATAAAGTTTTCGGCGTCGTCCATTGAGGTAGCTCTGGGCCTGTCAATAAATTCATTTGCCTGTTCATCGGAACGTAGAAAATAGATTTCCTCCCTGTCAGAATTTTCCAATGGCCTTAATATTAACCGCTCTGTAGTTAGAATAGGCAACGGATGAAAATTAAATTGCCGCATTTTGTAAAAATAGTGAAGAGAGGACAGATCGCTGATGTGAGGATCGCTGATCGCTGATTTCTGATAGTTCTGAGTGGATTACAGATAGCTGATGGCCAATAGCTGATGGCTGATTTCTGATGGCTGATTTGTGAATTAGTAGTTGACTGGCAGCAACTTCATATAATCATTGAGTTCAATATGGTTGGTTTTGTGGAATGTTTGGCCTGTATTTTTGACTTTTAATATGCGGACGACCTTAAAATCCCTGTAATCGTTCCTGATATGGCACCAGGCTATAAGATGCCAGGTGAATGAATAAAACACAAGGCCAATAGGCTCTACTTCCCTTTTACTTACTTCATTATTATTGTTCTTATACTCCAGCTCAATAATTGTTCTGCAGGTAATGGCATCCTGAATCAGAGACAGGTATTCAAAATCATTAATAAAACAGGCAGGCATTTTAATACGGGTATTGTTATTTAAATGTTCCAGCTTTTCTTTTTGGGCGCTTTTAAGGACGGACTTTATTTTATTCAGTGCATTTGAATAATGGTTACGAATGGACTTATCTGCAAATCCAAAAACAATGCTTTCCATTAATAACAAGGCATTGGCTTCTTCCGAACTGAAAGACACCGGAGGTAAAAAATAGCCCTGCACTACAAAGTAGCCTTTCCCCTGTTCAAAACTGACTGGTATACCCTGATCGCCTAATGCTTTTACATCACGATACACAGTACGTATACTAATCCTGAATTTCTCGGAGATCTTTTCGGCTGATACAAATTTTTTAGATTGTAATAGCGTCAATATTCCAAATAAGCGGTCGATCCGGTTCATAATCATAATGAAATTATAACAATTTAAGAAGAGATACCCTCACTTCCTATCCGTGGCATTCTTTCTGCATAAATGCTAATAACATTGGTTAATTTTACAAAGCCAACACAATTAATCTGTATAAGCTTTTATATGAAAAAGAAACAGCTAACTATTATAATTACCTCAACCATTGCTGCCGCTGTGGCTACAGGGGTTATTATTTACCTGCTAAGAAAAAAACAGGATGAAAAAAGAACTTCCCGCGTAGCAGAAGAAGGCTACGAAACCGCAGAAGATATATTGTTTCCATTGAGGGGGAGAAAATGGGTGATATGATCGGGGGAATTAGGAATTGGGAATTGGGGATTAGGCAGAAATGCTCAAATATTGAGTTGAAATAAGAAACAGCAAACACGGTGTGTTTGCTGTTTTTGTAAGAGGCTGTCGGCAATCAGCAATCGGATGTCAGTGATCAGCAATTGGCGATTGTTATGCTTTGCGGCGGAAGCCGATCATGGTACCGATTCCAATTAATCCAATGGCTGCTATAAGGGCTGTATTGTTCTGATCTCTTTTTTCTGTGGAAAAAGCAATGGATCTGTAAGTTGCATCTGCAGGCAATATATTTTCTTCGTTCATTACCACATCCCAATCATTATAACCTTTTCCGGTTAAATAGCTAAGCGTCTCCATTTCTTCTTTACGGCGTTCCTTTAATTTTTTCAGGTAAGCTTTTCCTGCTGCGCAATCGAAACTTCCATTGGCGGGGTGAGTGATTATATACCGTGCCTGATAGTTTTCTGTATTGGGGGTAACCTGAAAGCTTAGGTCTTGCGGAAAAGCCTGACGATTATAACGTATATGCAAACGTGTAAAATAAACCTGGTCGGAATATTCCTCCTCATTATTATTTACATCACTGTAATCATTCCAGTTGCGGGTTGTCCACCAAACGCCAGCCTGCACAAGGTCCTGCGCACCTGGAGCAGTAGCTACACACGGATCGCATTTTACATAGTTCTTCGGACTAACATCCCATGCATATTCAAGCATGGCGATGGATTTGCCTTCTTTATCCCACTGATGCTGGAACAGATTGGAATAAAAGCTGCTGAAATTATTTTGCACGAATAAAGGAATATTCTTTCCAGTAGGTAAAGATACTGTACGGTAGTTGGTGCATTCTACTCTTCCCATTTTAGTAAAAGCATAAACCAAAAGATCCTGATCGCCATCCGCATTGGCCATACCAAGTCTGATAGGCAACATGAATTTCGGAGAATTAAAAGAGATCTGTATGGGGCGCAGAAAATTACCGGCTAGCTTTTTCTTTTCTTCCGGATTTACTTTAACAACAAAGAATTTAAGATTGCTTTTTATATAAGGCTGTAAAACTTCATCTGCACCCGGAGGTATTTTATATCCATTCTCATTTAGCCAGGTTTTTAGTCCGGATGATTCTTTTGCACTCAATATTAAAATATCGTATTCACCAACAAGGTATTTAGCTTCTATACGAACACCTAATTGCTTTTCACGTTGAATACTTACATCGGCTACAGATCCTTGAAGTTCCATTTTAGCACTTGGAGCTGACCTTTTATTATATTGAATACCCATACATGGATCCTGATCATAATATTCCACCAGCCTTGGCTTGCTGTATTCATTAAGCGTGGTGAAAATATTCTGATCCACCACTTTAATATCCTGTTTTTTCAATACAACAGGTACCGGAACCACCATGGCGAAATCTTTAAAATCGCCCTGGAAGTCGTTATACATAGTGATAACCGTTCTGTTGCCATCGCGAACCAGTATGACCTGCGAAGTTTTATTTTTTAAGGTGCCATCTGCCTTGCTTACATAAAAGCCGCAAAAGGAGAAAGCATCATGACTAATGAGCACCATTATTAAAAGAATGGCACCGATCTTCTTTTTAGTTGTTTTCATAATTCTCTTTTTATTGTTAGTTGATTGGAATGAGTAAGAGGAAATTGTTTCCACTGGAAATAATCAGCCTTAAAAAGGCGATCCATTAATGGCACTAAAGGAGCGGCTAAAACCAATATCCATATTGGAGTATTGTACAACCATTTGAATGTGGACAGGTAAAACGATATTACAGCTATAAGCATGGCCCAAATTATTCTTGCCCATTTATGATCGGGAGCGGTACGCGGATCGCTGATCATGAAAAAGCTAAAAAGCAGAAGACTTCCTGTACTTATAGAATGAATAAAATAATCGGCCGGCCAGCCGAGGTAATATACCTGCCTCCAGAATAATAATCCTATATAAGTGAATAAGAAAGCGAGAGTAACATCCAGCTTTTGAACTTTAGTAACTACAATTGTTCCTAAAGTTATTGCTGTAAAAAAGATGATGGCATTGCTTCCCCATTGACCGGGAGAGAGCCATGCATCGTTAGTTAAAGCAATAGTGGCGACAATGCCAAAAGCAGAAGGATTAAAAATATGCTTGTGCTTTCTTCTGAAAATGTATTTGGAAGAAACAGTTAATAATGTAGCTAATAAAGTTGTGTACCAATGATTGGTTTTTAAAAGCAGGCATAAGCTAAGAGCACTAATAAGAACACTGAAGCCCCACCTATTAAAAGAGCCAATGTTTAAAAGCTTTTTTTGCTTTCGGCTTTCCAACAAATAATTGAAAATAACGCAACCGCCTATGTAAATACTATAGTTAAGCCATTCGGCCTTCCATTCAAGGTATAAGAGTCCATAAGACAAAAAAACAGCCTGAAAGACGACCTGGAATACTCTGGGGTCCAGGGTTGATAATCTCCATTGCATAAGCATGCGTTTGGGAGTAGGATGCGGGATGTAGAGGGATTACATAAATAAGTCAAAAGTTAAAAGTTAAAAGTTAAAAGTGATGGTTTTGTTTCACGCAAAGACGGTAAGGAGCGAAGGGCGCTAAAAAGAAAAAAATGTTTTGGGGCAACTGCCATAGGGTTGACAGTGGGAGAGGCTTTCTTTGCTTAATAAATTAAAAGCTATGTTACTGAAAGAATTATTATTAAATGAATTTGACCAGGAAGTAAAGACTACACAGAAAATGCTGGAGCGGGTACCGGATGATAATTTTGACTGGAAGCCACACCCGAAAAGCATGAGCATTAAACAACTATCTACCCATATTGCGGAATTGCCAAGCTGGATGACTATGGCTATAAATACGAACGAGCTGGATTTTGCAAAAAGTGACTACAAGCCTGCACCCATTAAGAACAGGAAAGAGCTATTGGACTATTTTGAAGAGAATGTAAGAAAAGGAAGAGCCTCTTTGGAAAATGTCAAAGAAGAACAATTAGCAGAAACCTGGATCATGAGGAGCGGAGAAACTATTTATATGAAAGGAACCAAGGGAGGTGTAATACGTATTTCTATAAGTCAGACCATTCACCACCGAGCGCAGCTAGGAGTATTCTTACGATTGTTGGATATACCAATTCCAGGTAGCTATGGACCAAGCGCAGATGACGCGAGCTTTTAAATAAATAAAAAAACTTCCAGGCCGTTATTTATTCTGAGGCTCCGTTACTTGTGAAGTAGTACCCGCCAGCGGTTTATCTTCTGATTTCTTTTTCTTATGGAATAATCCTTTAATTACCTGCCCGAGAGATCTTTTTTTATCGGAAGACGGATCTGTTTTTTCGGCTACCTCTTTTTTATCTGCTGCGGGATCAATTATAGGTACCATGCCTTTATTTAGTGAAGCATCCTCTTTTTGTGCTGGTACCAGGTTGGATGGAATGATAGTTACAGGATCTGGAGTGGGCACCAATGGTTTGATCTTTTTAGGAATGGGTTTATGTTTTGGCTTCACTATTTCTACCGTAGCTGTTTGAATTAAAGTTGTTTTTTCCGGCTCCAGTGATACAGGTGCTTCTATTACCGGATGGGTGATCAATTTATTTTCAACAGGCTTAGCTTTTTCTTTAAAAGCGGTGTGTGATTCGCTGGAAACTAATGGCATTACAGTTTGCTCACCTGAATTTTTATTTACGGGCAGCCAGCCATTATGCCAACCGGCGAAAAGCAGACCTATGGCTAAAAATGTTCCTATAACCTGAGGCGCTGCCACATTCCGTTTCCTACGATGAAAAATAAATTTAATTGGCTCTTCATCTTCCAAAATATATTTAGAATGATCTTTTTGAATAGCTACTTCTGGTATTTGTTCAGTGAATGCGGGCTTCGTACCGGCCTCTTTATTCACAGGATGATCTTCAACTGCATCTTCTTTCTTTTCAAATGACGGCTGCTTCGTTACCGTTTTCGGAACAGGAGAGGCCTTGACATAAACAGGCTGCAATTCGGGCATTTCGGATGGGTTGAGCCAGGATGTACTTTTTCCTTCAATCCAAATTAAATCCGTTGCCTTTAATTGCTGTTGTACTAATTCATCAATTGTGTAAGGACCTGATTGCCGGTTATTGCGCAATAGCAGGTAGAACGTTTCCATATACTGGTGTTTTTGGGCTCACTGCAGCAGTTCTTCACAATAGATCATAAGAATTGGAGGATGAGATATTTACTACATATAGTGTGCCTGAATCGTGAATCGTCAATCGTCAATCGTCAATGGTCGGGAATCGGGAATCGTGAATTGTCAATGGAGGGATTTTTCGATGTTGCGGTCGGGGATCCACCAGATTACCAGGACGAAGATGAAAAGAATGGCGGAGATAATGGGATGAATGAAGGCGAGGGGAATTGCCGCTATGTAGGCAATTACTGAGATGGTTCCTTTACGGGATTGCTTTTTTAAAGGAATAAGCAGTGCTGTATTATGAGGATGACTGCCTTGAATGGTTTTTAGCAAAATATAATACGCAATACCGCAAAGTGTAAGTAAAGCTGCATATACCGCAACCGTTACTTTGTTGAAATTGTTTTGTCCCATCCAGCCCGTTGTAAAAGGAATGAGGGAAAGCCAGAATAATAAATGAAGGTTTGCCCAAATAATTTTACTGTTTACAGAATCTACGGTATGAATTAAATGGTGATGATTGCCCCAATAAATCCCCACAACGATGAAGCTTAAAATATAACTAAAGAAGATGGGGATCAAAGGAGATATATCCGGCCATGCAACTCCATGAGGAATTCTTAATTCCAGCACCATAATGGTGATGATAATGGCAAGGACACCATCGGAGAAAGCTTCGAGGCGGGATTTGGTCATTTAATAATTTAAAAGTTAAAAGTTAAAAGTTAAAAGTTGGGGTGGTTCAGGGAGTGAATTGGTTAATTGGGTTAACGGAGTTAAATAGGTTAATTCGGTTCTAAACTTAATTAACTCAGTTAACTTAATAAACTTAGTTAACCTAGTTATCCTGGTATTCTCGAAATATACTTCTCGATTTGCTTTAGTTGGTCAACGATTTGGGGGGTGGTAGGCTTGAGGGCTTTGGCTTTGCGAAAGAAATCTTTGGCGGCGCGAAACTCTCGCTTGTTCATCATAAGGCTGCACATTTGGAGGTAGGCGGCTGCCTGGTTCTCTTTATCAGGTAATCCTTTGCGCAGGGCTGAACGGATGTAGCTTTCTGCCTGCCTTAGATCATTCTTTTGCATGCTTAGCATACCCATTTGTAAGAGGCTGGCGCCTTCGGCTTCTTTCATCGGCATTCCGAGGTCAAGACCTTTTTTCATGTTCTTTTCTGCGGAATCGAAATCCTGGTTCATCATGGCCAGGTTACCTTTCAGAGTATAGTAAACAGAACGAATTGGCTTGTATAAAAGATTAGGGAATTTAACTGAGTTGATGACCTTGGCAGCTTCTTCTGCATTACCGCTTTCCAGGTGTTCCTGAATCAGGCGGAGCGGACCAAAAAAGAAATGTCCTGCAATTAATATTACTCCTACCAGATAAAGAGGGAAAACAGGCCAGAAACCACTAACGGTGAGGTTAAGAGCCAGTCCCACTACGATCATTATTATTCCAATATATAGACGGTATTTTATGAGAAGGTTGTAGAACTTCATATGAAAAAATGCAAATATAACATCAATTAGCTGATTAGCTAATTAGCTAATGGATTGAACAGTTATCATAATTTATACAGGTAGATTGTAACTATAAATTATAAGAATGTTGCCCCATTAGCTAACCAGCTAATTTGCTAATCAGCTAATCATCATTATCGTCCGAAGTTATCGTAGTATTTTTCGGCGTGCTTTTCGTAAGCTTTGATAAGGGTGATATTCTTTTTTTCGATGGGAGTTAATTTACTGGTCACGTCTGTGGCAACTGGCATGTACCATTCAACATAATCGAACAGGGCTCGCATCCTGGGATTTTTAAATGAATAGCCATGACGGGCATAAATAGTATTGCGAAGTACCTCAAGATCGCCCTGATACATGTTCTCAACATCTTCTTTTGCAAGAAGTAGGGCTGAAGGATTTTTTGTTTTTAGAACCGCATCTGTAATGGCTTCCCCTTTTAATGTTTTATCATCTATGCTATTGTAAAACGGCTCACCAACAATTTCATCAGGCAGGGAATAATCTACATAATAGCGGTAGGGTCTTTTTTCCAGCTTGAAATTTCTTACTGTTATAGATAGAGATGAATCGTTAGCCTTCCAGGTACCATATATTTTTTGCTGGGAATTATCGATGTTAAACTCAAATGTTCCATCAGTTTTATGCTCGCCAAGTTCTTTTACGGTAACGGCATAATCCTGTCCATTTTTTTTATAAGAGCCTTCAAACAGGCGGTAATTACCGGCATATATTGAATGACCATAAATTGAAGTGTTATTCAGAGAGTCGATGCAGATGGTGATCTTATTATCCATAACCGGATGGCCATCTTTATACTTAGAGGCTTCAAAAGGTCCGGTATAAAATCCTTCCACTCCATATTTTTCTTTTGGGATAGAGATGGTAGCGCCCAGCACTTTTACGGAAGGCGTTTTTGAGGATCTATTGTCCTGATTGTTTTTGCAAGCAAAAAATGCAAAAGGGACAAGGATAAAAAGCAGTTGTTTCATTTTTGGTATTTTTTATAGATTATGAATTCGGCAATTGCCAGATTAACTGTCCACCCCAGCCATGCTACAATTCGATAAGCATCCATAGGATGGAAATGAAAAAATAATGTAAGAATATATTTCCAGCCACGCAAGGTGATGGCTGAAAGGGTAAGTGCAAAGCTTCTGTACATGAAAGCCTTATGCAGAGTAAATTTTTTAAGCAAGGCCATTCGCAAGGCCATCAGGGTAAACCAGATCCATAAAACAGCCAGGAGGCAGAAAGAAATACGGGAAGCTATACCTCCATTGGCATAGAGTCCGATTATGAAGCCGGAAGGAGCACCGGCAAATACAATTGCCAGAACATATATGCGGCCATTGATACGGTGAACCTGCCTGAAGTTTTTTAATATATAATTGGAAAACTGTGTAAAGCCTGCAGGCAAGGCCATGAGCGCAGTAAACACATGAATATAAAATGCGGGCAGATAAAAAGGCAATTGGACATATTCCTGCTTGATGCCGAGGAATGCAGTATCGGTTCCAGCCGGAATGTATTGGACTACAATTTCCAACATAAGGAAGCAGAAGAACAGGTAAGCCAGAAGCAAAGAAATATTGGCTGTGGATATTCGGGAACGGATGGCTGGCATTAATAAATTGTATTAGTTCTTAGCGTCGTTTATTTCGATCCAGTAGCCGTCGGGATCTTTGAAATAGATCTGTTTTACTCCGTCCACGCGATTGGTAACTGATTGTGGATGACCGGGCCAGTCTTCATAAGAGACTTTATTTTTGTCCAGATTAGCGATAAAACTGGTTACGTTGGCTACGCTAAAGCAAAGGTGAATATTCTTATCGTGTGGAGTGGCTTCTTTAGCTCCGGAAATTACATGCAGGTGGCCGACAGGGCCAATAGCAAACCAGGTATGATGATTATCGTGAAAGGGCTCGGGAATGGTATCGAGACCAATAACATTATGATAAAAATCGGTGCTGGTTTTGAGGTTTGTAACATAAATGGCAATATGGTTCAGTACGGGATGCTGATTTTGAGAGTAGCCTTTATAGGTGAAAAGGAGGATGGCAAGGGCTATTAAATAAAGGGTCTTTTTCATAATAAACCGTTAGGCTTTAAAAATAATTGTTTGTTAGGGCATTAAAGTAATAAATGTGGGTGACAATCTGTTATTTTTGCCGTTTTTGGGTAGGATAAATAATTGGTCCCGTAGTTCAATGGATAGAATAGAAGTTTCCTAAACTTTTGATACAGGTTCGATTCCTGTCGGGACTAC
>JBJMLT010000092.1:0-7030 GCA_045805165.1 Flavisolibacter sp. | reverse complement strand
TTGGATGTTTCTAATTCCTCATTAATGCTTTGAAGTTCTTCATTACTGGAAACAATTTCTTCATTCGCAGATTGCAGTTCTTCATTGCTTGCTTCTTGTTCTTCGATGATGGAACGCATATCTTCCTTTACCATCTTTAATTCATCTTCAAGCTTTTTTACGATTTTATCTTTAGAAATAGAAGATTTAATAGCCACATGTTCGGGTAAAACAAAATGTTCAAACAGGACAAGGAAATATTTGTCTTCGGTATCTGATCTCAAGGGAACAGCTTCAATATTTACAAGATGTGATACATTATTTATTTTGATCTCAAGCCCCGTTTTTTTAACCGATTCACCGGATTTAGTGGCTTTATGAATGGTATTTCGTAACTCAAAGCCTAATCCGGGTTTAGCCATTTTTAAGAGATTAAGGCTTGCCTTGCCTGGTGCCGGTTCAAGATAGAATCCTGTTGACCCTCTGAATTGAAGAATTTCAAGCTCCTGATTTACAACTACACTTGCCGGAATATATTTTTCTAATAATATAGTGTCCACCATTCTTTCTATGTCAAGTCCACTTTCAGCGACTTTATATCCTTTTTTAGGGGGATGAAATGAAGACTTTTCGTATTCCGGTATACGATAATTCATTTCAAACATAGCTCTTGTAGAGCTGTCTTTATTTTTTACGTATACTTTAAACCTCTTTTCCAATTGTGAAAATAACTGGCTTGAGCTGCCAATGGTTTCTGATTTACCTAATATTAGAAATCCATCATGATTCAATGAGTAATGGAAAGTGGCAAGGATTTTCTTTTGCAGTACTGAATCAACATAAATCATTAAGTTACAGCAACTGATAAGATCAATTCTGGAAAATGGAGGATCTTTAAATAAATTATGAGGAGCAAAAACGCAAAGATCCCGAATGGCTTTTACAATCCGGTAGCTACCATCGACCTTTGTAAAAAATCGTTGAAGTCTTTTGGGAGAAACATTAGCCACGTCATTTCGGGTATAAAGTCCCAGCCGGGCTTTTGTAATTGTAACTTCACTCAGGTCAGTTGCAAAAATTTGAATTGAAGTATTAGTTGCTTTTTCTCCAAGCACTTCTATGAAGGTCATTGCTATGGAATAAGCTTCTTCTCCTGTTGAACAAGCAGGTATCCAGATACGGATGGGATCATTCGGCTGTTTTGATTTAACGATCTTTGGAGCGATAGATTTTTTAAGGAACTCCATAGTGTCGGGATCGCGGAAGAAAGTAGTAACATTTATAAGAAGGTCCTGGTAAAGTATATTTATTTCATTTACATGTTGCTTAAGGTATTGAACATATTCTTTAAGAGAATCGAGCTTATAGAGTAGCATTCTGCGAATGATGCGACGCTTGATCGTATTGATCTTATAATGGGTAAAATCTATGCCAGCTGATTTTTTTAAAAGCTGTAAAATATTTTTTAACTCTTCGTCTCCGTCACTAATTAAATCATCGGTGGCATTTCCGGAAGCTTGTATTAAAATATCTTTTTTTTCACTAAGTCTTTTAAGCTCATCTGCAATTTGGTCAGGAGATAATATCATATCTACAGCACCATCGGAGATAGCTGATTTTGGCATGCTCTGAAACTGAGCGGTTTCGTCCTGCGCAAAAGTTACACCTCCGGCTGTTTTAACGGCTCTTAATCCAAGGGTACCATCGCTTCCTGTACCGGACAGTACAATAGCTATAAATGCTCCATTTTCTCTCTCTGATAGTGAACTGAAAAACAGATCTATTGGCAAATGATGGCTGCCATTCATTTTCCGATCATTTAGTTGAATTATGTCATTTACTATTGTTATGTCCTTATTCGGTGGTATAATATATATATGATCAGGTTGAATAGATGTTGAATGAATTGCCTCTGCAACAGGCATGGATGTAAATCTGGAAATAATTTCAGCCAGCTTGCTTGGAAATACAGGATCCAGATGTTGAATGTAAATAAATCCCATTCCGGTATTGGAAGGCAAATGCTTAAATAGCTCAGTAATAGCCTCAACGCCTCCGGCAGATGCCCCAATGCCAACAATGGGAAATGAGTTATTAATTTTATTGGTTAAGATGGTCGGTGGCATATTTTAATATAGAAATATATAAAATCTTCTTTGGCGATAAGAATGTAAACTAATACTTTTAAATGATTTTCGGTCTCTTACAATCAATAACTGGATTCTATTTCAACCGTTTAGCTCAGTAGTTTGGGTTGATTAACATTGCTTTAATTTCTTAAGATCATTATTATAATGTATCTTATACTTAAAGTTTTTTTGTCCGGTTAAACTAACTCCTTAATTTTTCAAATTCTTTATCCTATTGATTATCTGTATGTAATAAAACCGCCCGGTTAATCAGATAACTAATTTGGTAAAAATGGAATCAACTATTTCAAATTTAAAATATGGGCAGGTCGCTTCCAATAAAGATATTGTAAAAAGAGATATTCATTTTTTTATTGATTCTCGCTTACATCATTTTAAAGGAAGCTGGTTCTGCGAATTACAAACGGATGAACTTTTCTGCAGTGATGTCATATTTGCCATATCCGATGAATTCAATATTATAAATGGTGCCCGCTGCCTTATTCATCCAGATGATGTTCAGCTTATCAATAATTATATACTTGCACCCCTGCAAAAAGCAGAAGGCCATTTTACAATTCGCTTAATTACTACTTATGGCAAAATAGTTCAGCTTATAGTTTATAACATTACAAAAGAAGATACTAAAGAAGGAATCGTTGAAAATATTGCAGAGCAATCGTACCGGCAATATATCATTGAAAAAGAATTAATAGCCATTAAGGAAAGGGATGAATTACAATTAAAGACTTACTCATATTCAGAGAAGATACTTTCTTTTGGGATCAGTTATTATAATTCCAGCACTCATGAAACCTATTATACCGATGGGGTATTTCATATACATGGCCTTCCTCCTCAAAGCCTTAATCCTCACTTTCATACATTTTCTTCTTTTATTCATCCTGACGATAAAATAGCCATCACTCACGCCCTTGAAAAATCCTATGAATTACAAGTGCCTGTGCATGTTGAATATAGAATTCTTTTAAAAAATTCTGAATTAAGATATATAAGCTACTCTGGCCGCTGTTTTCATAACAATAAAGGTGAATTAGTGATCTGTGGCATTATAGAAGATACTACTGAAAGAAAGCTTATTGATACCGAGATCGAGAATGTTCGGAATGATATGGAATTAAGAGATAAAATGATGAGGCATTCCGAAAGCATGGTTAAAATGGCAAATTGGTATGTGAACCTGCTTACAAGGAAGATCATGTACTCGGATCAGATTTATAAGCTATATGGACTAAAGGCTGTTGGGAATCCGATCAATGTTAACGCACTTATGCATTTTGTTCATCCTGATGATATTGCTTTAGTAACAGAAGCAAATAGAAAGATTTTATATGAACATATAGCTCCCGATATCGAATACAGAATTACAACACCTGAAGGAAGATTAAAGTGGTTGAGGCAAAAAGGTAAAACGGTGATCAATAAGTTTAACGAACTGATAATGCTGGGAACGATCGTAGATATTACAGAATATAAATCGAATAATCTCAAAATAAATAAATTAAAAGAAGAGCTGGATATAAATAAGAATTCTTTTAAACTAATGGAAGAAGTATGCAGTTCTGCCAGCTGGGTTTGGAATCTTGATACGGGAAATATTAAGTGGAGTGAAGGAGTTTATGATCTGATCGGATCTAAAAATAAGGGCATGGATATAACCCATAGAATGTTCCTGAATTACGTATATCCTTCAGACAGAGAAAAATTTACTGAGCAGGTTAATAGCATTTTATCTGATAAGAAAGAATCGGAATTTCAATTTCGTATTTTAAGAAAAGGCGATACAAGATATATTCATGCACATTTTCAATTAGATGAAACAAATGATAAAAGGATCTTCCTGGCGATTCTAAGGGATGTGACTTCATTTTCAGAATTGCAAAAGCAATTGTCTGATAATGAAAAGATGATGGAAACCTTAAATGATACATCAACTAATCAGGTCATAATTACTGATATCAATAATTATATTGTAAAGTGGAACAGCATATGTGAAAACGAATATGGAATAAAAAAGGAGATGGCAATTGGGACTAACATTTTTGATATTTTTCCTCGTTTAAAAACAAATGAGATCATTCAGAATTTACAAAAGGTATTAAATGGCGAAGAAATTGTACTGAAAGAGATCACATCGCATATATCTGGAAATATTCAGGATGTATTTATGAAGCCTGTGCGCGATGAAAACAATAATATTAAAGGTGCATTGACCATAATAAGGAATGTAACAAAAGAATATGAATTAAAGCAGCAGCTCACATCCAGATTGCATTTTATTGAAAGATTAATGGAGTCTAGCGTAGATAGGATAATTGTTCTGGATAAGAATATGAACTATTTGCTTTGGAACCATAAAGCTGAACAATATTATGGTATATTAAAAGAACAGGTGATAGGAAAGAATATCCTTGAATTATTTCCCGGATTTATAGATGACCCATCGTATTCTGAATTCAGAAATGTTTTAAGGGGACAAACAGTTCATATTCCGGCTATTAAAAATCTTGAAAATAAAAAAGGATATTTTGAAACGTACCTGATTCCGGTAAAAGATAACAATGGACTGGTAAATGCGGTATTATGGATTGTTCACGATCTAGTAGGTGAATATCAGTTGGCTCAACAGCAAAGGAAGGCAATTCACATACTTGAATCAATAAATGAAGCATACCTTGAAATCGATTATAATGGAGTAATCCGCTATATGAATTCTAAAGCTGAAAAGTTCTTTGACTTAAGGAAAGCTGAGATGATAGGCATAGATATTTTTGCAGCACTGAATACTATGCTGGATAAAGCTTTTATTGGTATATTGAAAACAACCCTTAATGAAAAAGAAGATGTTCGCGGTGAGTATTTTGATAAAAGATCGGCATCTCAGATTTATTTATCATGTACCTGTACACCGGATGGAGTTATAGTATTATTTTATGAAAAATTTTAAGCTTCTCCCATCATTAATCCTTCAATAGTATGAGCTTGTATAATTGGCTCCAGCTTTTCAACAAGTCTGTATGTCAGGTGCTCAACAACTGACGATGGCAATTTTTCCAGGAATTCATGTGTTATTTGCAGATCATGTCTTTCTGCATTGATAGCGCCCGGAGCGTCTACGCCTAATACTAAAGCAGGCCGGCTTTTAGTTGAATTATTCGCAGTGCCCCTATGTATAGTTAAAGCGGAACGGGCTGAAATATCTCCCATTTTTGGATATTTTTTTTGGGCTCTTTGTTCATATTGTGGAAATAGGTCTTTTGGCGGGAACATGCCATGCTCAAACCGGTCAGGTAAATCCCATTGAGTTCCTTCAGCAATTTCAAATGGTCCCATGTTATCTTCAACATCTACGGTAGTAATATTAAAGGCTAAAGAATTTAACCGCCTTCCGTAGATAGTATCTTCAGGCGACGGGAAGTCGCGGTGCCAGGGTTGGATCATTGCTCCTGGATTAGGAACATCAAATCCTATCTCTACAATTTTATATTCCGGACCTAAAACAGCCTCACAAACTGTTTGAACCCACGGATGTGTAACCAGATCAATAAAACCGTGAATGTCTTCAGGATGCATTTCTACATAATGTCTTTTTGGACCTCTTCCAACAGCTCCACCTGGTCTTTTTAAAGCATCTTCATATAATTGTAAAATATCTTCATGCAGTTGTTGTATCCATTGTTTTGAAAAAGCATTCTTTAATCCAATAATGCCTGCACCGTAAAGGCCGCCCATAATTGAGGCAATGTCATATTCCGGTTCTTGTAATATTTCAGAAAATTTCGTGTTTATTGATTGTGCTTCAATAACATTATGCATAATAAACAATCCTCAAAAATTGTGCAACCTTATAGGATTCAGTGATTAACAATATTTTCCTAAAAATATTTTTTCTAAAAATTGTCAGCCCTTATCTTCGCAATCCCAAATTTTAAAGGGAGTTTAGCTCAGCTGGTTCAGAGCATCTGCCTTACAAGCAGAGGGTCGGCGGTTCGATCCCGTCAACTCCCACCAAAGCCCTGGTAATGTTACCGGGGTTTTTTATTATAATGCCCAGTCAATAATCTCATTAGCCCATTCTTTCCGGAAAGGTGTACTTATTCTGATATAGTTATCCGTATAGCCTTCCATCATTCCATTCTTTTCATGACCTTCAAATAACACTTTTCTTATCTGCCCTCTGTGCTTCCCTGTAAAATATTGCATCTTCTGATAACTAAGGTTCCGTAAGATCTTATTTCTTTCATGTCGAATATGAACAGGCACCACAGGCTTAATATCCAATGCTTTGGTCTGGTCTCTTTCCGAATAGGTAAAAACATGGAGGTAGGAAATATCCAGTGAATGGATAAATTCAAAGCTTTCCTGAAAATGAGCTTCACTTTCCGAGGGGAATCCAACTATCACATCGGCTCCTATAGCACAATCAGGCATCAGACTTTTTATCAATTCAACCCTTTCTGCATATAATTCTCTTTTGTACCGCCTGCGCATAAGTCCTAATATTTCATTACAGCCACTTTGAAGAGGTATATGAAAATGGGGCATGAATTTTTTACTTTCAGCAACAAATTCAATGATCTTGCTTGTCAATAAGTTTGGTTCTATAGATGAAATACGATACCGCTCTATGCCTTGCACTTTTTCCAATTCCTGGATTAGGTCATAAAAGCTTTCTTCATTTCTTTTGTTTCCGTCCGTACCTTTTCCAAAATCACCAAGATTCACACCCGTCAATACAATTTCTTTTACACCGTCGTTTGCCAGTTTAATTGCATTCGCAATTACATTATGAATAGAATCGCTTCTGCTTTTCCCTCTGGCCATTGGGATGGTGCAGAAGCTGCAAGTATAATCACATCCATCTTGTACTTTCAGAAAACTGCGTGTGCGGTCATTTATTG
>JBJMLT010000091.1:0-4638 GCA_045805165.1 Flavisolibacter sp. | reverse complement strand
TCAAAATCACCATTAGGCAGCATGGTGACAGCTTTCATCCATCCTCGCATCCATTCATAAATAATAAGCTTCCCGTTGTAGTAATCAGGAAGGCGGGTATCTTTTGGAAACATGTCTGTATAGTATACAGGTCCGGCCATTGCGTTTCGTCCACCTGTTCCTACCTCTGGAAAATCAGTTGATACTGCATAAGGATACCAGATAAAAGCAGGTTGGGCAGGAGGTAAGTCTTTAAGTCCCGTATTATTTCTTGAATTATTCACCGGGTGGAGAGGATCGAATGATGCTCCGCTTTTTCCAGTAGCATAATCAAATTCCTTATAAGGGAAATTATTTCCTACAAACAAAGGCCATCCAAAATAGCCTGCCTTCCTTGCCTGGTTCACTTCATCATAGCCGCGGGGTCCGCGGGTATCCAAACTATCATTATTAGCATCAGGACCAACTTCACCCCAATATAAATAGCTATTCTTTTGATCGACCGATATGCGGTAAGGATTTCGGTTACCCATTACATATATCTCAGGTCTTGTTTTATCCATTCCTTTGGGAAATAAATTCCCTTCAGGAATTTCATAAGAACCGTCCGCCTTAACCCTTATCCGCATGATCTTTCCACGAAGGTCATTAGTGTTGCCAGCAGAGCGGCGCGCATCATATTGCATATGGCCGGGAAGATCATTTAAAGGTGCAAATCCACTATTTACATATTTGGCTCCTTTTTCATCAAACGGGGTAGAATTGTCACCTGCTGAAAAATATAAAAGCTTATCAGGACCAAATGCTATAGATCCTCCTGTATGGCAACAGATATCTCTTTGCGATTTTACTTCCAGTATAACTTTTTCTGTATTCTTATCAAGAGTATCATTTTTAAAAGTGAAGCGTGAAAGACGATTTACTGAACTATCTGCGGGGCTGTAATAAATATAAACGAAGTTATTCTTTGCAAAATCGGGATCTTTTGCAAGACCAAGCATACCCTCTTCCGCATTTACGCCTGGAACTGCGGTCTTATAGTAAACATTAAAAAAGCCTGCCTGTTTTACTTTTTTGCTATCATGCTTGTAGAGCATGATCTCTCCACGTCTTTGTATAATTAAAATATCCAGATTCGGAAGAATGGTCATTTCAGTTGGCTCATAAAATTCACCCTGGGAAAGCTGTGTTTTTACAAACCGATCGTCCTCTGGTGGATCTTGTGTTCTCGCTTTAGAATAGTCGAGTTTTTTATTATCACCTATGGCATATTGAATTCCTCCTAATATATGCCTCAGGTAATTTGAATCTGAATAGCTTTCTTTAGTATGACCGAGGTTTGTATAGAAAGCGCGGCCACCGTCGTATTCATGGTACCAGGACATAGGATGATTGCCCATTTTCTTTCCCCCCTGATAACTACTCTCATCAATATTCAAAAGAACATGTACATCCTTTGGTTCTTCTTTAAAACTATAATACTCGTCAGTTCGTTTCCAAGGTGAGGGCAAATGGCGTGTGGCATTATTGTCTTTATCCACTACGTTGAAAACACCAGGCTGTACATTAGGATTTTTATCATGAATACCCGGATGATCATAAAAATAAGCACCAACCAATCTACCATACCAGCGCCAGTCGTATTCACAATCTGCAGCAGCATGAATACCTGTAAATCCTCCGCCCGATTGTATATAACGCTCGAAAGCTGCTTCCTGACGGATGTCAAGTACATCTCCTGTGGTACTGAGGAATACAACTGCTGAATATTTTTTCAATGTATCATCATTGAACCAATCGGAGTTAGTAGTAGTATCTACATCAAAATTATTTTGCTGTCCAAGCTTAATTATAGCTGCATTACCGTCAGAAATTGACTCATGATGGAAACCGGCTGTTTTGGAAAATACCAGCACTTTAGCTTTGCCGGAGCGGTTGTTACAAGAAAAAAATAGAGATACGATGGTTATTAAAACCATGCATTTGAAAGGGACTAAGCAACGATTCATGTAGTTAACTTTAAGTGTAGTTTCGATTTTCGATTACAATTTACAATTAAAGTCTGTTCAAAATTTGAAATTTTAGCTACATAACATCTTCTTTATTTATCACGCTTTCCTCTTATGGGTGTAATTATCAAGTGATAATTTGTTTCAAACTCTTGTACGGAGGGTTCATCGTCAGCGTCTTCAACTTTTACATCGGAATCGATATAGGCCTTTACTTCCTGTATTTTAACCTTCTGGTTCTCCCCATTGGCAACAAAGGTAATTTCTGACGGTATGGATAAAAAACTTAGAGATTGAATACCACCTTTAATGCCTCTTGCTGAGTATTCATATTTATACAGGGGTATTTTAAATCTGGCAAAATCTATATATACTTCAGGAGGATATTCCTTGCTTAAGTTGGTTTTGTTAATTGCAGGTGTTATATGTACAGTTCCTAATTCGTCCTTTACATATATTTTTTCACGAAATGGACCATTCTTACCTTCTTTTACAACTATCGGTTCATAATTTTTTATATTATCTATTTTTATTTCAACAGGAGATATACGTACATCAAAGCTTCCGCTATCGATCAATTGGCTTCCCATTGCTGTTCTACCGGTAAATTCGTGAATGATCTGGATGTGATATTCATCATAGATCAGTATTTTACATTGCAGGGTTCTTAAAACCTTTCTTGATTTCCCTTTCAAAATGTAAATATTTGCAGTTATAACTACCGGATTTTGGACAGTCATTATTCTGGGTGAATAATAATCTGCAGCTGAATATTCCAAAAATCTAACTGACTTTATTTGACCTTCTTTTATATTTCCATTTTCAATTGCATTCACATACCAATTGATCTTTTCTTTTTTAGAAAACTTAGCCCAACCGGGGCCATCAGGATTAGCCCCTATCTGATTTTCACCAAATTTAGTTGTGATATCATAAAATTCAAGTCCGCTACTTTCCTCAACTTTCAATTCTTCCTTTAAATTAACCAAGGCAATTTTTTTTACATTGGAATAGGTGGTGAAATGCCTGATAAATCCTTTCAGTATTCTATTGTTACTATCCATGGCTTCATAATCAATGAAGCTCCATTTTCCTTTTTCATTTTGCAATGCCAGTCCCATGAGATCAGCAGGACATTCTTTAGCCTCTTCATCTGAATAATGAAATATTATTTGTACGGGCTTCTGGAAATGGATACCAGATGGCTCAAATTGATAGGATTTACCAGATCCATTCGGGGCAGTATTTGTGGACGCCTGAATGCTAATTGAAGTTGAAGATGAAAGTGCGCCTGCAGGAAAAATTAATTGTACCCTGTTATCAGAAGAGGAAATAGTTCCACCTTCCTGTCCAATTAATTTACTATTCTTAATACCTTCTGGTTTTCCAATGGCAGTTGAATCTGGCGGTATGATCACTTTTATTTCTGAAGTATCTGATTGGGAAATGCCTTTTAATGAGATCAGCAATAAAGCATATAAGAATCCATTTTTCCAGAGCATTTTATTTAGATTGAGGTGACATTAAGATACTGCTACCTCAATTTTATACCAATAGAACAAAAGTTAGATAAGTAATTAATGAGGTAATTTCTTTTCAAGTAATCCGTAAGTCCAAGTACCGCCTATAGCGCTTAACAATGTAATAATTACAACTGTTGCTCCACTACCTATTTGAGCAAATAAAGGTCCAGGACAAGCGCCCGTTATTGCCCAACCAAACCCAAAAAGCAATCCTCCATAAATAATTCCCTTATGAAATTTCTTAGGAGTTATAATGACAGGCTCCCGTTTTATGGTTTTAATTCGGAACCTCTTAATTATTTGAATTGATATTATTCCAACTACAATTGCTGATCCCATGATGCCAAACATGTGAAAACTCTGAAACCGGAACATTTCCTGGATCCTGAACCATGAGATGACTTCGCTTTTGATCAAAAGAAATCCAAAGAACATTCCAGCCAACAGGAACTTAAGATTTGCAACAAAAGGATAGGTTGCCTCATTCTTATAGCTTGCTTTTATATGATCAGCAGATGATACATGTGAAATTGTATTTTCCATGTTATAGCTTTAAAAGTAATGGCAGTAAATAATTAGCAACCAAAATTCCCCCGGCCATAAAACAAATTGTGGCAACAAGCGAAGGCCATTGTAAATTGGATAGTCCTGAAATGGCATGTCCTGAAGTACAACCACCTGCATACCGGGTTCCAAATCCAACAAGAAAACCTCCGATGACTATAAAAATGAATCCTTTTAAAGTTGTCAATCCATGCCAGCTAACAACTTCGTGTGGAACTACTTTAGATGGATCAAAGATTCCATATTTAGCCAACTCCTGCATCAATTTAGGATTAATGTTCAGATTACTGTAATCATAGATATAGGTCCAGGTTAAAAATGCACCTAAGGCTATTCCTGCAACAAGAAATAAATTCCAAAGCTGCTTTTTCCAATCATAGTTAAAAAAAGGAATGTCTGCAGGAATACATGCAGCACAAATATGCTTAAGGCTGGATGAGATACCAAACGGCTTGTTACCTAATAAAAGAAGAGCCGGAACCATTAAACCGATCAATGGTCCGGAAACATACCATGGCCATAGATGCCTTAGAAACTCGAACATGTATCTAAATTGAATAGAG
>JBJMLT010000090.1:0-10940 GCA_045805165.1 Flavisolibacter sp. | reverse complement strand
TCCTGTTTGGTAAAAAAAGAAATGAAAGTAAATAAGGAGCTCAATAATAAAAGAACGATCTGTTTTTTCCGGTTAATGCTTGTAATAGATTTCATTAAAAAAGCTAAAGCCACAAATTCAAATACAATTACCGTATGATTATACCACGGCCAGAAATTGATGGATATATATGAAAGACAAAATAATAAAATGCTCAGCAATCGAATTACAGGAGAAACGTTAAGGCTTTTTAATATGGACCTGAAAGCGAATCCTGAAATAATATTAATAAGCACCTGTGCTTTTATCAAAGTAATCAGGTAGGGACCAAATATCTTGAAGAAGATGGCCGGAATCACCCAAAACATATATCCCATCGGAATACCAAAATCACGGAATGGTATTTCTCCATGGCTCATTCGGTAAGCTCCTTCCCAGGAAAGAAAAATATTGATCCTGAATGGAAAATGAATGAATAATGGAATGCAGGAAAATAATAAGATCAGAAATATTTCTGCATTAGCATAATATTTAAAATTTCTGTTTATATCCTGTTTAATTATCGTTATCTTATCTGCCATTTTATTTCTTCTTTCTTTCCAGAATAGTTACCGTCATATTATGGTTTCTTAAGCTGTCAATATAGTTGTTACGTACATAGCTAAAATAAAAGAACGGTTTATTATGGGCCCCTATTAATACCGGTGTATAGGTATGAATGAACTCACTGTCTTTATAAATGCCTTTAAATACTCCATATTCAAATCCCTTTTCAAAATCCGGCTTGTTTTCTTCTGGTTCAAAGCCTGTTGTATCTTTTACAATAGTTCCATTGAGCAGATCGGGATGAAGTTTATAAAACGCTTGTTTATCGAAAGAAGCATGATTCTTTAAACCCACTTTTATTTTTTGCGCATGGGCCATCGCAGTATTATTCAATCCCATAAGGTCCACAGTTTCGCCCTCATATCCATAAGCATATCCTCCCGCCCATATCCGCCCTATGGAGGGTCTGGGAGTAAAATTGAAAAAATCATTTAAAAGGTAGCTCTCCTGTTTATAGCTTTCTGCAAATGAAAAATCATTTAATAAGGATGCTTTATAGGGAGTTTTTTCCACATTCACCCCGTACTTTGGAATGTTCATCAGGTATATCAAAGGCAATACTAGTATAAGCCCGGTAATACCGGCCCATTTAGTGTAACTCGGTGAAACTATTAGCGATTTAAATTTATTGATCAATACCGGATTAAATAATAAAAAGATAAATAACGGAACTACAGGTTGAATTAACCGGAACAGTGAAAAATGATCTCCTCCATTTACTATCGGTACAACTAAGCTGGTTAGTATTAATAAAATAGTTACATAGAGTACGACCATATAATGATCTTTAGCGATCATTTCTTTCTTTTCATAAATAATATTTCTGATTAATACTAAAGCATAAATAAATGATATGGCTATTGGTAAAAAATAAAAAGGATAAACATAAATGAACTTGAATATATAGATCAGGCCTTCTTTTATATTACTTAATTTATCTTCTGAAACTTTTGCATAAAAAGTATTTGGCAAAGGATAGCCAAAATAATACAGCCTGAATAGTTCAAGACCTGCGATCGTCAGAACAAATAATATAAAGGGGAATGATATCTTCTTGAGTATTTCTGATACTGTATTGCCTCTTAAGTATAAGATCCACCCATATAAAACTAAAAAAACGGTACCCCACAAAAAGCTTTCTGGCCTGGCTAATACAAGCAGGGACAGTAAAACCGCAAATTGAATTCTCTGCTTTTTTTCTTTTTCTTCGCCTGCTGCTAATTCAATTAAAAAAATAGATATCAGTAATAACAGCCAGCTCCAGTATCCGGTTTCCATTAAGCTGAATATCGTCCAGTCAAGATATCCTTTGATAATAAATAGCGTCAGTAAAAATAGAATAGATGGAAAAGAGATCCATTTCACAGGCCTTGAAACAAAATACCGGTCTATAAACGCTACCAGCCTGTAAAGGACCCAGCTAATTAGAACAATATTTAATAGAATTAGCAAAACCTGGAAATGTGAGCTTATTATATATAATAAACTAATTATCAGCATCCATGATAGTGAAGTAAATCCTTCTACCCTTTCACCTCCGGCATTATATACCATTCCATATCCTTTCGCTAGATTTTTTGCATAAACAAAATAAATGTATGCATCGTCACATCCCAGGTATGGCTTATAAGTTGTATAATAAACGATGAATGAAAAAAAACTAACTAATAAAAAAACAACAATGAACTTTTTTGAAAGCAACATAGTCAGATACTTAGATAAAAGCTGTGCCTGAAATAGATGGCAACATAACAATTATTTTATCATTTATTTTTAAAGAGACTATTATTTTTTGATCTTATCCTCTATTTTCACTCAAATCTCAAAGCTGAATAATGATCTACCTAAAACTGTTACGACCAAAAGATTGGGCTAAGAACCTTTTCTTGTTTATTCCACTATTTTTTTCAGGATCATTTTTCCAGTGGAATATATACCCCACAATTTTAGCAGGTGTTATTGCTTTTTGTTGCGTAGCCAGTAGCATTTATATCATTAACGATTATCGGGATATTGAAGACGATAAAAAGCATCCTGAAAAATCAAAAAGACCTTTAGCTTCAGGTGCAGTTTCTAAAAATGCAGCCATAATTATTTGCATTCTGCTTCTCGTCATTGGCTTCCTGATTGCTTATTTTCTCAGAACTAAATTCCTTTTTGTTCTCGCAATATATTTTTTTATTAATCTGGCTTATTCATTTGGCTTGAAGACCGTTCCCATTCTCGATGTTTTTATTGTAGCTATAGGCTTTGTGCTTCGAGTTAAGGCGGGAGCCGTATTATCCTATATTGGTATGACAGAATGGCTGACAATCATGATTTTTCTTCTGGCCTTGTTCATGGCAGTAGGTAAGCGTAGGGATGATGTTCTTTTAAAGCTTTCATCGGGATTGGATATGCGCAAATCCATTAAAGGTTATAATCTCGACCTGTTAAATATTCTCTTGTCCCTTATCTGCGCCGTTATAATAGTGGCATATTTTATGTACACCATGTCTCCCGAAGTAGAATTAAGGCTGGGTACCTACCGTTTATATTACACTTGTCTTTTTGTTCTTGCTGGTATTATGCGATATTTGCAAATTATTTATGTAGACGCCAAAGCAGGCTCCCCAACCAAAATTCTGTATAGAGACCGATTTATCCAACTTTGCATACTCCTTTGGATTGCCAGTTTTTACATGATCATATATACAAAAAATATTATCATTTTTAATAAATAATGAAAAAGCAGATTACAAATTGGGGTAATTATCCGGTTATTGAAGCAGAAGAGATCAGCTTTTCATTTGATGGTCAGCTTGAAAAAATGCTTCCCGGTAAAAAGAATTTTATAGCGAGGGGCAATGGCAGGTGTTATGGCGATGCATCCCTCAGCAAAACCACTATTAATACCCTTAAGTACGATAAAATACTTTCATTCGATACCATAAATGGTATTCTTGAATGCCAGTCCGGAATTACACTCGACCAGGTTCTAGATGTTGTAGTTCCCAAAGGCTGGTTTCTTCCCGTAACTCCTGGTACAAAATATATTACTGTTGGTGGTGCGGTAGCAAGCGATGTTCATGGAAAGAATCACCATGTAGATGGCTCTTTCTCGCGCCATGTAATTGAAATGGATATAGTCCTTGCCAATGGCGATAAAATAACTTGCTCACCTGAACTGAATGCTGATCTTTTTTGGGCAACCTGCGGCGGAATGGGACTTACTGGAGTCATAACCAGGGTAAAATTCGATCTTAAAAAAATAGAAACTTCTTATATCCGCCAAAAGCAAATAAAAGCAAAGAACCTGGATGAAGTTTTGCGTCTGTTTGATGAATATAAGGACTATACTTATTCAGTGGCCTGGATCGATTGCCTCAAAAAAGGCGAGAACTTTGGCAGAAGTATTTTAATACTGGGAGAACATGCTTCAATAAATGATCTGAATGAAAATCAAAAGCAGGATCCGTTAAAGCTGCCTAAAAAGAAAAAGATCATTTTCCCTTTTCAGCTTCCATCGTTCATCTTAAATACTTACACTGTAAAGGCTTTTAATTTCGCATACTATTCTAAGAATACAAAAAAGGAAATTAATAATATAGTAAGCTACGAGCCTTTCTTCTATCCGCTCGATGCCATTCTTCACTGGAATCGTGGTTATGGTAAAAAGGGATTTGTACAATATCAATTTGTTCTTCCTCTGCAAAGCAGGCAGGGTCTGATCGATATCCTCAATAGGATTAGCGATAAAGGAATGGGATCCTTCCTCGCTGTTCTGAAAGTTTTTGGCAAACAGGAAGATCTTATTTCATTTCCTATGGAAGGCTATACTCTTGCTCTTGACTTCCCTGTTACAGATAGTTTGTTCAGCTTTTTGAATGAATTGGATCAGATCGTGCTCCAATACGGAGGACGGATCTATCTGTCAAAAGATGCTCGCATGAAGGCTCAAACTTTTTGGGAAAGCTATTCCAATGCTAAGAAATTTCAGGAGATAATTAAAAGATATAACCCGCTCGGATCAGTAAATTCAGATCAGTCAGAAAGATTACAAATCATATAATTAAATGCCTACCATATTAATTCTTGGTGCTTCTTCCGATATTGCAGGTGCTATAGCAAGGAAATTTGCGGAAAAGAAATTCGATGTTCAATTAGCTGCACGAAATATAGAGCCGCTGAAGCCAATGATCAATGATATCCGCATCAGGTACTCGGTTAATTGCACCCTCTATCCCTTCGATGCGGAAGCATTTAATTCTCACAGATCATTTTATGGATCATTATCTCCAAAGCCGGATGTTGCTGTTTGCGTTTTTGGCTATATGGGCGATAATGAGAAGGTAATCGCCGATCAGTCTGAAACTATTAAAACTATAAATACCAACTATACTGGAGCTGTTTTTATTTGCAATATAATAGCGGAAGATTTCGTTCAACGCAGATCAGGGGTTATTGTGGGTATTAGCTCTGTGGCAGGAGAAAGAGGAAGACAAAGCAATTATATTTATGGAAGTGCTAAAGCAGGATTTACTGCTTATTTATCCGGACTAAGAAATAAGCTCTATAAAAATAATGTGCATGTGATGACGGTACTGCCCGGTTTCGTAAATACAAAAATGACTGAACATTTAAATTTACCAAAGTTGCTTACAGCTCAACCCTCAGAAGTAGCTAACGATGTTTATAATGGCGTAATTCATAAAAGAGATGTTGTTTATACCAAATGGTTTTGGCGCTGGATCATGTGCATAATTAAACTAATCCCCGAATCAATGTTTAAAAAGAAGAACCTGTGAAGAAGATCGCGTTCTTTGATTTTGATGGAACTATTACCTCCCATGATACAATGATAGAATTGGCAAAATTTCATTCGGGTACAGTTAAATTTATAATTGGAATGGTTGCCCTTTCTCCTTGGTTATTGGGAATGAAGCTAAAGCTGGTAAGTAAACAAAATGCAAAGGAAAAATTACTTTCATTATTTTTTAAGGGACTTACCCTTTTTGAATTCCAGGAACTTTGTAATGAATTTATCAAACTCAGGCTGCCTTCTATTATAAGGCCATTAGCTATTCAAACCATTAAGCAGTTACAAAATAACAATTTTCAGGTCGTCGTCGTTTCTGCTTCTGCAGATAATTGGGTTAAACCCTGGTGCGATAGTAATAATATAATATTTATCGGTTCCTGTCTCGACGTAATAGATAATAAGATCACTGGAAAATTAAACGGTCCCAATTGTAACTATGATGAAAAAGTTAACAGGATCAGAGAAAAATATCAACTATCAGATTTCTCCGAAATACATTGTTATGGAGATACAAAGGGTGACAAAGCTATGTTACAGCTTGCCACCCATTCATATTATAAACCTTTCAGATCCCACATTAATTCTTGAATAGTTTAGTCGTAAGCATATCAAATCCCGTATCAATACTCACTACATAGCCGCCGGTCATTAAGTTGGATAGATTGATCTGCTTTATCATACGATCGTTTGTCCTTGTAAACTCTTCCAGGTAAACGATTCTTCCCATGGCATCTACAATTATGATCTTTGTTTTCTGTCCGTTTAATGGAGCATCAAATGTTATATTAACAGTAGTTATTACCGGGTTTGGATATACATTGAATGCTAAGCCGCTTACGGGAGGAGCAGCATTAACAGTTACCTGCATATCTGAAGTATTCGTGGCTCCTTTGTCATCTGTTACTGTTAGCTGGAATTTATAAACGCCCTGTAATAAGCCCGACACATTGGTTTGAGCTGTATTCGGGTTATTTAATGTACATGTCGCTGGTCCGCTTACAAATGTCCATTGGTAAGATGCGATCGTTCCATCCTGGTCTGTTCCGCTTCCATTCAACACCGTCGAATTCGTTGGCAAGGTTATCGTTTGATTAGCTCCTGCATTGGCAGCCGGTGGTATATTAATATGTGGTGATGCTGGATTTACAGTTACCTGCACATTGGCTGTTGCAGTTGCACCATTGTTATCGGTTACTTTCAGCTGAAAAACATAAGTTCCGGCAACAAGGTTAGTTACCGTTGTTTGCGCAGAGCTATTGCTTGTTATAGAGTATTGTGAAGGTCCGCTTACATAGCTCCATAAATAATCTGTAATATTTCCATCAGCATCTGACCCGCTACCAGTTAATGTTATTGAATTTACCGGAAGGTTAATTACCTGGTTAGCACCCGCATTAGCGCTAGGCGGAATATTGGCTGCAGCACTTACCGTTACCTGCATGGTTGAAGTTGAGCTGGCGCCAACATTATCAGTCGCTTTTAATTGAAATTTATATACTCCCTGTATTAACCCTGTAATAGTGGTTTGCAATTTAGATGGACTGGTAATAGTTGATGTATTTGGTCCGCTCAGCTGTGACCACAATGTGGAAGCTATAGTTCCATCCAGATCTGTTGCAGTTCCTTTTACAGTAGCAGTGCTATTTGGAAGATTAATGGTTTGATTCGCTCCGGCATTTACAATTGGCGCTCGGTTAGGTGGCGGCGGAGCATTGGTAAACTCATAAGCTCCGGCATCATATTTCGTTCCATAGGGACGATTGAAATGATCAAGGTCAGTAACAATTCCATAAGAGCTTACATCAGCACCTGTGTCTATAGCTGGTGAGCCGGCAAGTAAATGGTAATCACTTAAGCCGGGAGCAATAAATTTAGCTTGTGTGGTTAAGGGTAGTTTAATATTGTTAGATTCAGTACCTAGTGTACCAGGATAATTTAAATATTGTGAGAAGCTGCCGCCCGTTGTAAGTGAATTGGGCTGAACAAGCAGATTATTCTTGAACACATTTTTATTAACTACACTTCCCCTGTCATTATACATTCTAACGGCATCACGACCGGAATTAACTATGGTATTATTGATCACTTCAATATATAGACCTGGGTTACTGTACATGGGAACATCATCAATAAATAAAGCATCCTGCTTATATTGAGTTCCATCCTGACCCGCATCGGTAATAAGGTTATTATAAATTTGGATATGGCCATATCCAAAAATTTCCATTCCGTTACCTGTTCCACCCAGTATCATATTATTATACACATTGCCATTCGTATTGGCACCCATAATGATACCCGCCTGCTGCGCACCCATATTGATCAACCCAAAATGCTTTACCACATTATCATGAATGCTGGCACCGTTTCTGGCATTACTTAATTGAATTCCGTCCCAGTCAGTAGAGTCCACAAGGTTATTGAATATTTCAACAGAGTCCATTTGAATGGGTACGAGGTTATTATTATAGGGATCGGCTAACGGATAGGTATGACCGATATACATTCCTTCACCATGTGTATTGTGTATATAATTGTCATGTATGGAAACTTTATTGATAATGTAATTGGGATAAACAGAAGAAGGGTATCCTGCATAAGGATTCTTTTTACATAAAAATCCTACATCACTGTTCGAGCATTCCAGATGTTCAACTTCATAATGATTCGCTATGCCAATGGCAAGTCCCGCACCTGCACCTGCAGTTCCAACTTTAAAACCATATTTAATGGTAGTGTCACCGGTTCCCGTAATCTTGAAGTATTGTGCTTTATGATCAATTCTTATATAACCGGAAGCTACCTTACCACCCATGTTTATAATAATAACAGGTCGGCATGGGTCCCCTGAAAAAGAATCTAGTATAATATCATTGTAAGTACCAGCGGGTATCTTTAAGGTGTCTCCACCTCTTACAGAACTTAAAATTCCATTGCTGGTGTAAGGAAGATAAATTTCATTTTGTATCGCATGTAAAACATAAGTTTTAGCTGCGGCTGTATTACATCCGGATGATTGGGCAGTGCTTAGCATTGGTGTTGATCCCAGGCACAACAGAAATATGCTGAGCCTAAGACGACCAGTTAGTTTAGTCCTCATAGGATATTTTGGATATTTGGATTCTGCCTTAAAAGTATAAATAATGCCTTATACTTTCAATCATTCAAACATGAAAATACCCTACGTAAAAGAACGCCCCTACCCGTAAATAGTGAACAAATCAGGTAACACGAACCACTTGTTGTTCACTCAGTAGTAACACTTAATGAGTTTCAGTCAGATAGCATTTTGCACTACAATGAAAAATGTAAAATGTAAAACCTCTAGGTTTAGAGCTTTCTCTTTTTTCATTTTTCATTTTTCATTTTACATTCTTTTCATAATGTTTACTTACAAAATAAATCCCATCTCCTTTCCAAAACCCAAACCTCTTCACCTCCTCCTCCGTAAATTCTTCACAGTAATCAATAACCGAAACATTAAATCCTGCTTCTCTCAATCGGTCAGCATAATCCAGTCCATAAAAACGCACATGCTCTTTCAATCCAAAAGCTTTCTCTCTTTCTATTGGGTCCGTAATTGTCGGATCTTCATAAGTAACCTTCAGTTTCTTATTGATCGGAACCTGTAGTATCGCCCAGCCTCCTGGCTTCAATACTCTATAGATTTCTGAGATGGCCTTTCTGTCATTCTCTATGTATTGGAATACATGATTACAGATAATAGCATCAAAGCTATTTTCAGGAAAGTCGATTTCTAATAGATCTATATAATGAGTTCCATTCGGATACACTGCCGGGAATTTATCTGCAGGATAATAATCAATGTTCTTCATTTTCTTTATGAATTTAAAGAACACGGTTTCCGGCGCTACATGCAATATCTTAAGCTTCGAGGTATAGAAATTGGTCTTCTCTTCAAGGAACTTCCAAAGCAAACGGTGTCTCTCAAGCGATTCGCATTTTGGGCACCAGGCATTGGGCCTTCTGGGTACGCCAAAAGATGCGAATGACTTAAATTGGCTGCCACAGCAGGTGCATTCCACACCCTGCCCCTGATGCTTTACTCTCAGGTAGGCAAGTCTCACCTCATTGGCAATATTGAACATAATGCCCAGAGATTCTTTTGTTTTTGTAGTCATCATAGTCGGTGAATTTCGTAGCGTCCTAATGCTTTTTGAATTGTACAATAAATAAGTACCCCATTCACTGCGCTCTTTATCGGTATGTCAGGTCGTTCAGCATTGAAACGGTGAAGCATTTTATTCTGATTTTCCGTTTTCTGGTTCTGAATGCCAAAGAGCAATTCTATATTATCTTTTTTAAGTTTATCCAGAAATTGCTGGCTCACCACAGTATCGGTATGAGGAAATGAAAAATAACTGTGCCCATTCCCCACGGTCTCTTTCACAAATTGCAATGAAGAAAGTGTTTGTTGTAGCTGTTCTTCTACAGTTAGTAACTCATAGTAAGGATGGTCCCAGCTATGCGCTCCTATTACAAACCCCTTTTGGCTTAGATCCTTTAATTGGACTGTCGTTAAAAACGGCTTTTGTTTATTTAAATATCCATCAAATGAATAATTTAATTCTTTCGCAAATTCATCAAGGATATGCTTATTTAATTGATTCACTTTTTTGAGATCTCTCTTCAATTCTTTAAGATATGAATATTGCTTTTTAAACAAATCATTCCCAATTTGTAATGCATCCTTCCGGTTACTAAGTTCTTCGATCACCAGGCTTATTTTACAACGGTAGAATAATTCCTTGTTATCAATAAAAGCCGGATTTACAAAAAATACAGCAGGTATCCCTTTCTCTAGTAGTATTGGTGATATTACATCATATACTTCTTTAAAGCCGTCATCAAAAGTTAGAAGGAATGAATTCGAGGGAGTTTCCTCTCCTGTATTTATAGCTTTTGATAGTTCATCAGCACTTACGGGATGAAAATTTTTCAGTAAATAATCAAGGTCATTCCTGAATTGTGTGCTGCTTTTATAAGTATAAAGATGCTTTATATGCAAAAGGTCCTGATCCGAAACAAGATGATGATAAGGAAGTAGCGTTTTTACCGGTGATATTTTTTTCACGATCGAAGACGGCAATAAAGAACAGGCGGTATAATAAGCCTTCTTAAGCAATTTCATTCTTTAAAATATCTTCAATGTAAACAACCTGCTCATGTTCGGTCTTTAAGAATTCCCTGCCCGCCTTCTTTAGTTGAAGAAACGCGAACAGTTGCCTTGCTACGATCTTGGGAATATGTATCAATGCCTTTGTCATTCCCTTTTGTCTGCTCTGAGTGCTTATCACTAACACAAATGTCAAAGCAAATAGAACTAAAAGGGCTGCCCAGGCTATCCCAAGTAATGGATGTATAAAATAGCTCATTATTGCAACCGCCATAGCTATTCCCAATGTTATAAATAATGGTGGTCTTAATAACGTAAAGCCAAATAGCATCTGGTTAAAGTTCAGTTTCTTTAGTCCATGAAGGAACAGGTCCCTGCTTTCCTTGAAATATTTAAAATAAGTATATATCCACCGCG
>JBJMLT010000089.1:0-6381 GCA_045805165.1 Flavisolibacter sp. | reverse complement strand
CTGTCCAGCCTAGTTGAAATGCAAATTTTTTATCTGTGGAGCTTAATTCTGCAAGCAGATTAGGAAATAAAACAAAGAAGCTGTTATCCCAGCCTGGTCTTATTCCTGCCTGCAACGAAACATTTGGATTCTTGTAAATTACCGATGGTGCAATTTCAAGATAATTATTAGCGATGCCGGATTTTGCTAATGGGCTATATCTCGATAGATTTCCTGTTAACGCAAGGTCTATTACAAATTCTTTTGAAATGGCTTTTTCTAAAGGCAGATATAGGTAAGTATTGCTTTCAGAGTTTGATAATTGATCATTAAACACATCAATTTTGATCTCTGGTGAATAATTCAAGCCAAATTCAGTCGGATTAATATTATGAAAACTTAACCTTCCTCTCCAGGTTTGATATTTGACGGCAATAGAATCATCAGGAAAATTCAACGTTTTCGGCTGATATCCATATTTATTATGTTTCTCCTGAACTGCTCCTAGCCTTGCATCCCATTCCAGGTTTTTAGATGATTGAAAAAAAGCATTAAGGTCAACATTTGTATTGCTGTAATCCTGGTTTAGTATTTTGCCTTGAGATGAAACGTGTCTGGCATAGATATTTAACCCCGCAGTATTACTTCCAAGCGATATCCCCGTTTGAACATATGGTGTTTTCAAATTACCATAACCTAATTTTACATAGCTTTCATTACTCCATTTACCGAGTGTATCGGGCTGCAAAGCTAATGGTCGTAAGGTTCCTGGTTGAAAATTGAATAATAGATTTCCATCTGGTATATTATATTTCAAAGACGGCCTGCTGGTATCTGTAACAGGAGCTGCAGCATTGAAATTAATTTTAGCAGCTTCTTTTAATGAAGGCTTAAATGTAGAAGTAATATTTACTTGTTTACTCTTGTTGCCATCCTGCGCAAATGAACTATATGCAAATAGTAAAGTGAATAGCAGCGATAAACAGCCTTTCAATGTGTTATTGGAATAGTTGTAAATAATGGTACGTAATAATTTTTGGTTCATAATAGATTTTATTGAGCGTCTCATTATTGATTTTGAACTTTACTGCTTTTGCTTTCTTCAGATATTACATTATCTAATTTGGTCTGTGCCTCTGCTTTTAATTCGGCGTTCAAACTGTTTTGTACAACACTTTGAAATGTTGCCTTGGCATTGAAATAATCTTTCTGCTTAAGATAAATATCTCCTAGCAATATATAAGCTTTGGTAACCCACCAGTCATAGGACCCTGATTTATTGATGACCTCAAAAGCTGCCTTCTCTGCATCACTAAGTTTATTTACTATAAACCAGGTATTGGCAATTTCATATCTTGCTTCTGCACCCAACGCTGCTTTATTGGATGCTACAACTGCTCTGAAATTTGTCAGGGCTATATCATATTCTCCGCCTATTTGCGCAGCTTTTGCAACGGCCATGCTGGCTAAGGATTTATCATCAGTGCTAATGCCCTTCTGACCCAATAGATCTTTTGCATTTGTTACAGCATCATTCCATTTATTCTGTTGATATTGACTTCTCAATAATCCTCTCATTGCTTCAAGTCTGTTCTCCTGGCTGGATGTGATCTGTTTTAATTGAGCATAAAATTTTTCTGCCTCGGAATAATTCTTCAACTCAAAAAAGTTGATCCGGGCTGCCTGCAATACTGCTCTTTCAGCAAATGTATTCGGAGCTCTTTCTGCTACTATTGAATAATTGGCAAGTGCATTATTCCAGTCTTTTCTTGTATTGTAGATCTCTGCCAGATAAAAATGGGCATCGGTAGAATGTGCACCATTCGAAAACTGTTGAACATAAGATGTATATGCATTTAAAGCAGCGTTGACATTGCCATTGTTATTTTGAATTTGCGCCGCTGCAAATGCAAGAGAATCTTCCGTATTTTCTGAAAGTGGCCTGCCCGCCTGCCTTGCAACTTCTGCATATTCGTTCGGGTGACCTTGTTCTACATAAATATTCTTGAGATTATCTAATGCATCTTCGGCTTCAGGTGAATTAGGATAACTGCTGATCAGTTTTTTATATTGGGCAATGGCATTATCATAGCTCTTCATATTATAATAGGCTATTCCCGATTTTAAATAAGCTTGTGGTTTTAAGCTGTTATTGCCATTAGCATTAATAATATTATACAAATGAGGAATAGATTCACGAAAGCGTTCATCTGCAAGGTAAGTATTGGCAATTTCCATGTTGGCATCTGCAACAAGGCTTGACTGAGGAAATTTCCTCATCATTGTATTCAAGAGATTGATCTTCTCTGAAGGATTATTTATACCCGCAATCATCGCTCTCTGAAAAGTTGCATAATCTTCTGCTGGCCATGAAAATTTTATAACATTATCATACATTGCTCTAGCCTGCGAAAAATTTCGGCTCATAAAATAGGCATCGGCAGTTCTTATGTAGGCATCCTGCGTTAAGGGATCAGAACTAAAGGAAACATTATTAGCTAAGGGTTCAAAAAAGCTTTTGGCGACCGCATAATTTTCCTTTCTGTAGTAAGTATATCCCAGGTTATATTTTACTGTTCTTGCATTAGCTTCTCCGGAAGATGGGGCACCTGCATTTAAATAAGCATAATAATACCGGATGGCATCATCTATTTTATTATTCCTGTAAGCAAGCTCTCCTTTCCAGAAATTCAGATATGGTAATACAGATGCATTGTTAGGATCTTTTATTGCTTTGTCTAACAAGCTTTCAGCATCAGCGAGTCTTCCGTCATTTATTAATTCAGTGGCTCTGCCATATAAAATTCTTGGATATAATTTCTTCACATTAGCTGAAGGTGTTTGCACGCTGTCAAGCAATGCTAAAGCGTCATTATAATTATTAGTATTTGCCAGGGCAGCAACTAATAGTTCTGTTGCTTCATTTTTATATTCTGAATTCGGATAATCCGACAAAAACGATTTAAAGCTTTTTAAGGATTCATCCTGGTAGCCTAATTCATAAGATAGCTTTGCATAATTGAACCTGGAGATCTCTCTTTGTAATGAATCATTGTTATTTGCAGAACTGAATAAAAATGCATTTCTCGCATTTGCTTTCTGTCCCGTTTTTAAATAGGAATCGGCAAGAAGGTACATGGCATGAAGACTTAAAGTATCAGTCTTTCCGCTCAATTGTTTAAATCCTTCAATAGCTTTTAAGTATTGTCCGGCTTCGTAATAATTATAAGAAAGCTCATAAAGATCTTCCCTTCTTACTTTCTTCGATTTATTTACATAATCTTCCAGGTAGGGTAAAGATCTGCTGAATTGCTTTTTTTCAAAATAAGCATGCCCAAGTAATTGCTTCAATTCCAGATCATAATATTGGGTCTTGCCCTGCTTCATCTTATTCTCTGCATAAGCAACAGCTTCTTCTTTTTTACCTTGCACATAATAGATCTGGGCTATATAATAGGGAACAATTGATTCATAATTAGGCTTGTTTTCTACAACTTTAAAGCTTTCAAGTGCTTCCGGATAATTACGGTCCCGGAAAGCGATGAAGCCATAATAATAATTTGCGTCTATATAATTAGGGTCTGTTTTAACCTGGCGGATGGTATTCAGCAATGGCTTGGCCTTTGCAAATTGTTGCAAAGCAAAATAAGAATAGCCCTGATGGAATTTCATATCTGCTATCTCTCTGTTATCCAGGTTGGCGATATTTACCTGTTCATATTGCTGTATGGCATTGGAGAACTGGTTTTTCCTGAAATAGTATTCAGCAAGCTGAAAGCTCATCATGCCAATCCTTGCATTATTCCTTGTCTGCTCTATGTAAGCCACAGCTTCATTTTCTGCCTGAATCTGATTCTGCTGCAATCCACTGGCAATTGTATAATAATTGATCTCCTGTACCATTACGGGATTATTAACCTTATCAGTTTCGCGGATGGACTGTCTTAATTCTTTAAACAGTGGGTAGGCAAGGCTGTATTCACCTTTTTTGTAGTATTCCTTGGCATCGAGAAAAGTAGACTGTGGATCTTTATAGTAAAAAGTTTCTTGGGAATAGGAACTAATGAATAGTATACAGCAAATGATAGGAAAGGATAGTTTCTTCATAAAACATCTTTGACCAATGGGAGGATAACGTTGTAAATATTCGAATTATTTTGAGGCTGACCAAACATCATTCCAAAGAACAATATAAAATTGGGCACAAATCTGAAGGTTTAACAAATCGTCTTCAAAAGGAAAAGTGAAATTGTTTTTGTAAACTTGCGGCTTCATTCCAGATTTCCAAATATGAAAAAACTGTTCTCCACTTCCTGTACTGATAATGCATTTTCTTTTGCAATGCTGGTTTTAAGATTAGGTGCTGGCTTACTTATTATGATCCACTATGGGTTAGATAAATTGATGCATTTTGCTCAAAAAGCTGGCAGGTTCCCGGATCCTTTTCATATTGGTTCTACAACGTCGCTTTCATTGGTATTATTTGCAGAATTTTTTTGCGGAGCATTTATTGTTTTAGGATTGTTTACCAGACTGGCATCAATTCCTCTTATTATTACAATGGCAGTTGCGCTGATATTTGCCAGTAAGAGCGATTTTTTCGGTGTTGGCTTAAATGCGGGATTATTTCTTGCCTGTTTCATAACCCTACTATTCGCGGGCCCTGGAAAAGTTAGTCTTGACCGATTTATTGCGAAATGATTTGAGCTATTAGGTTATTATATTTTCGATCTACTTCATTTCATCTAAAACCTTATACATCTTCTTCACTATACTACTTTCCGGACCTTCATAATTATTCACTAAAAATGAAAAAACATACTTTTTGCCGCTTTTTGAATAATAATAGCCAGAATATCCCTTAACTCTTCCTATAGTTCCACTTTTCATTTTCATGCCATTATATTCAGGTATTGCATTATAAAATCCTTTAAACCACGGTTGCTTGTATGCAAACAATAATATAATAACCTGTGCGTGCGTAGTAACTCTGTTTTCTGGCGATAATCCGGATCCATCCTTTATAGATAGTTCTGCTGTATCAATGCCGTGAGATTGATAGAACTTTTTAATGAATTCAACTCCCTCATCAGTTGCACCAACTCCATTTTTTAAATACGCAATTGTTTTTAATATGGCTTCGCCATATAAATTAATGCTTTTTTTAAGGAACCAATATTCTAAACTGTCGTATACTGGTGAAGCATGTGAAACTAACAATTTCATATCGCTACTATCATGAGTAGCACCATTTCTCAATTCAACCTTTGAAACAGAATTAACTTTAACACCAAGCCTCCCGAGTGAATCTTTTATGGTTTCAATAAATTCATTTTCTCCTGATGGCATTGAACCGGATACTGCAAAGTTTTTTTCATTAATTGGAATTGTTCCCCTTATGGTTATAACGGATGAATTTAAGGGTAGATAAATATTGGTTAGGTCACCTGTTCCTTTGCCTGCAGATGTTACATAGTTCCTGAATTCAAAACCATGCAGCGATGGTTTTACTTCAACGATATTTACCGATTCGCCAACCTGTTCTCCTGATCTGAATACAATATCATATTGGTTTTCTCTCCAGTTAATTTCTCTGGCGCCTGCTCCATAATAATTTCCAATATCCTGCCAGGTCCATCCTCCGGGGAACGGCTCATCGTTCCAGCCAATCGCATCTATAATGATCGTGTCTATTTCATTTATATTATTTTTCCTAATAGCATTTACCACCTTCCCTAATACTTCTTTTTCTGATGTTTCTTTCCATCTCCAGCTCCCGAGTGTTGGATCTCCATTTCCCCTGATATACAAATTGCCCTTTTTATCATTTGCATTTTCGGCTTTAAAATAAAAATCTGTTATGAACCGGAAGTCTTTTCCTAATGTTTCATATCCGGCTACAGAGGTAACTATTTTTTGGGTAGATGCCGGAGCTAATCCTATTCTTGAATTTCTTTCAAAAAGTATTCTTCCGCTTTCCGGGTCCGCAACATAAATGGATGCTATGCCTGATCTTAATTGGGTATCTGATAAAAATTTATTGAAAGCATTGTTTAGCCGGATTGATAAATTCTGCGACCAAACGGAAAATGGTATTAATAAAAATAAAGCGAAGCCATATCTTTTCATGGTATCGTACATTGCGTCTAAAATTAGGTCATTGTCAATGAAAGATGTGAACGCGTCCATAATTACGATTGGAGATGAATTGCTTATAGGTCAAACTATTGATACGAACAGCGCGTTTATCGCTCGCGAGCTTAATAACATTGGCGTTTGGGTAAAAAGCAGAATAGCTGTTGGAGATGATAAGCAGGAAATTATAGATGCCCTGAATCTTTTTAGCCGCAATAATGATCTGGTTATTATTACAGGAGGATTAGGACCTACAGCCGATGATAT
>JBJMLT010000088.1:0-8350 GCA_045805165.1 Flavisolibacter sp. | reverse complement strand
GCCATGCACCTCTTGCATAGGAAAGAAAAACTGCGCTTAAGGTTATGATGAAGAAAATTGCTATCAGTACTTTAAAGCTTTTGTTGCTGGTAAGACGGATCATTGCAATTTGAATAGGAATCATGCATACAAGCAAGGACGAATAATTAACATGATTTCTAAAGAAAGGCTGAAGGGCCGAGTTAATGGATGCGAAAGTAAAATGATATTCACTATGCCTGAAAAGGGTTATAAGCGTAACTATAAACATACTTATAACGAGAATGCAAGCTGATCTAAATAATACCCTTTCGTTTTTAAAAAAAATCAGCGATGCGGCTACAAATGCAAAAAGATACCAGCTTTTGGCCACGACATATTTTATAGATACAAGAACATTAGTAGATGTTATAAGGGTTATAAGAGACCAGAAAAACTGAAGTAATAATAACCATATCAACAGATGAAAATTTGACTTAACCTGTCTATGATTATTTATTATGAAAATAATTGCAACGAAAGAAGTCAAAATCATTAAGGGTTCATCTGGGAGATCTGTTGCTAAAGAACCGTTGAAACTAAATTCTGTAGACCATGGTATTGAAGCAATTAAAATATATATCAAGGTTTCCGGTTGCCGGATCAGGAAAAAACAGATCAGTAAACCAAAAGGAATTGCAAGCACTAATGGTTGCTGGAAATAAGCAGCGATTATTGAAGCTATAAAAAATAAGCTGGAAAAAAGTGCTATAGTTATTCGCTGAAGCTTTAGGATCACCTTGCTATTTTATGCTTTCTAATAAAAGACTTATTAGGTATGAAAAAAGAAAAGAGGCAAAAAAAGTCAGCAATATCGTTTCCAGAACTTTTGGCTTATCGGGCCATAAAGAAGGCCTGGCATTTTCCACGGTTAGAAGCACTTGTGGATTTGTATTTAAAGCAAGCTGGTATTGTCCGATCAATTTATCATCCTGCTGTATCTGATCCATCAATCCATCTAATTCTGCCTTAAATATATCATTGTTTTCTGCTGATGACTGACTGTGAACAGAATCGTTAAGCTGCTGATACAATTTTCTTTTGGCAGCATAATCTTCCTTTATCCTTTGCAACACAATAGAATTGCCTTGATTTTGTAAATGCTGATGAAGAACCTGGAGATTTTGAAGTAATGAATTGGCCAGGGCCGCTGCAAGATTGCGATCCTTATCCCAAACCTTAACTTTCAGTTCACCATAAGCGCTTCTGCTTATCCTGCTATTATTTTTTAGCTCTATAGCAGCCTTATAAATTGATTCCCCTGAATCTGCAATCAGATAATGTCCAGCCAAATTATAATCTTTGGATGTTTTAATATATATAGTGTCCAGAGTTGCCGTTCCTTCAATTTTATCCAATTCATCTGCAGTTCCAATATCAGAATATAATGATTGGACATTGGAATTAAATATCCTGGCTTTATCGGAAAGAACACTATTGGCAGGCAGGGCGGTAGCAATAGAAAGATATTTTTTAGGGCTAATGATTGTTGCTCCAAAAGCCAACAAGGTTGCTACAATAGTAATTAGGATAATTAATTTCCACCGGCGGGTAAAAACGAAAAATAGATCAGGCATAAAATAAATAACGAATTAAGATTTACAATTTACGATTTGGAATGCGGATTAAAATATTATTAAACATTTCACAGGTGATTTCAGATGATTTCTTTTATTAGAAAAAACAGAATGCATAAAAGAAAAAAGGAAACTAAAAGAATAAAGTGCTGCCGGTAATTGAATTTCGTTTTGAGCTCCTTTAATGAAGCGATAAGGCATGAAATACCGCAAAAGCATTGACTGCTAATTGCTGCAATGCAACAACCTGCTGCTCCATAGGCAGGGATCAATATGATATTGAGCAGGCTATTAATGAGAACAGAGATAAGGAGGATGCTAATGAATTTACGAAACTGAGATAATGCAGTAAGGATGGAACCGTAAATATGTACAATGTAATAACCAGGCAAGGATAATAAGCAAAGCTGCAATACGAGGCTTTGGTAATGATTATCTGAATGATACAGGATCTTTATCAACCACGGCGCAAAACTGATAGTAAAGGAAATTATTAGATATGCTGTTATCAATAATCCGGTGCTAATCCAATTAACAGACCTATTGATCAGGAAGAGATCATTTCTGTTCCTGGCGGCAAATGGCAAAAGAAAAGAAGCAGCCAGATATCCCAGCATATTAGAAGCATCCAGCAACCTGTAAGCAGAAGCATAGATGCCCGCCTGCTCCGCTCCATTTGCATGCATCTGTTTTAATAAAAATCCATCCAGCCTGTAATGGGTGGACATTAATAAGATAATGATCGCAAAAGGAACAATGGCGAAAAAGATCTGCCTGATGCTTTCCTTTTCTCCTTTTGTAAATAGACCATTATATACAACAAAGAGTAAAGCCACTGCCACAGAAAAGGCCGTGGCCCCCAATTGCAATTGAAGAAAGATAATGAGAGAGATATTTCGAAAGAATGTGGTATATATTAATAAGCCACAAAAAATGATCATCAAAAATTTATCAATAACAGATAAAAAAGCATCAACAGCAAAATATTGATGTGATGTAATTATATTTCTTATGAAAACAAAAAGGGAAGTCAGTGCCTGTATGAAAAGTATATATAAAAGAATATCTACCCTCGCATGAATAAAATAACCTATCAACAACCCTACAAGTATGTATAATGTGATAAAAAAGAACTTTATACGGAACAGATTACCCAGGTTTTCCTTTGCAGTAAGAGCAAGCCGTTGGTTAAGCATAGTGCTTAAACCTGCATCTGCAATGAAAATAAGTACAATTGAAAGATTAAGCAGGGCAAAATAATTACCATATTCTTCATTACCTATACGATTTTGAACCTGTCGGTCTATGAAAAAGATCCATACAGGCTTTACCAGAACATTCAGAATAATTAATAATGAAAGACCTTTAAAAAAGGAGGTCAATTTCATAGTGGTTAATTAATGGCTACGTTAACGTTCCTATTCAGGCTTTCTTCCAGTGAGATAAAAGTTTCGGTCCTTTCAATTCCTTTAATTTTTTGTAGTTCATCATGTAGTATACTTCGTAGCTGTCCTATATCCCGGCAAACCACTTCTGCAAAAATGCTGTAATTGCCTGTAGTATAATTCATTCGGACGATCTCAGGAATTCTTTTGAGGTCTTTAGCAACGGTATCGTATAGAGAACTTTTTTCAAGGTAGATACCAATAAAGGCTATAACATCGTACCCCATTTTTTTAAGATCCACATTATATTTTATTCCACTGATGATCTGCATGTCCTGAAGTTTTTTGATCCTTACATGTATAGTGCCTGCAGATACGAACAGTTTTTTACCTAATTCGGCGTAAGAGATATTGGCGTCATGCATTAACTGTTGTATGATCTGCAGATCTAATTTGTCAATATTTAAAACGGAAGCCATTTAGGATAGGTATTTTGAATATTATTTAATAGAAGTACAATATATTGAATGGAATCTATATTTTCAAAACATTGATTGAATAATATCAATCATTCCTACATTTGTTCTACAAGTTCATTGAATGCTTCTTGTATATACTGTGGGGTGATGAAATTTTAGGCAGACATGCCCTCTTGTCTCGGGGGTGGGGGATAACCGGATAAACGCAGCATAGAGCCGACGTTACCTTGTGTAAGGCCGACCAGGGTTGACCACTTCTCTTTGTGCTGCAGCTAACGGCCCCGTGGAGGTTCGACTCCTCCCCCTACAGCTTTTTTCATGTGTTAGCCCTGACTATCGATAAGATGGAAGGGGTTAATTTTTTATAGGGGGTTAGCCAGTCATTCAAATCATGCCTCAATAATGATTAAACATCCAACGATTGTTTCAGCAGCCATTTCTTTTTATTAACTCCCATTATTAGTAATGTTAAGGTAAAAGACAATTCAGCCAAACCAGAAGGCAACTGAATAAATGGAAATAATTTTCCAGCCATTGAAGGCGATAAAAAGCTTGTAAAACTATTCACAAGGTAACAAACGCCGCCAATCGCCATTAGAATTCCTACCAGGGAAGGTAAAAATGTAGATTTGAAAATAAGGCAGCCGACGGAAATGCAATAAAACCCAAAGAATACAAGGCTAATATTAAAGCCAATTCCTTCCAGTTGTTGGAACATATAGCTTAGGGATGAAAGCTGCTCGGATGTGAATGTGTTCGAATAATACTTCCCCTTTAAAAGAACTAAAGATGCAAAAGGGCTTAATAAGTTAGCAGCTTCTATGGAAGTGCCCACCATTGTAAACAATACTACAAGCAAGGATATTGTCCTGTTCACTACTTTAAAAAGGTTATAAAATATAACAGCCAAAGGAATATTAGTGATCAGTATAATAATGTGAGCAACCAGGCCCAACCGGTAAATATTTTCGTGTAAAATAATATTATGAGCAGATGCTGAGGCGTTCCAGCTAACGTAAATAACATCAGGAACATATCCTACTGCAAAAAAGCCAAAAGCTATATTTATTAAATATAAAAGTCCACCAATTCTTGCAAGTGCTTTAATTGAAATATTCATTCATTATGTTTTATGCGAGTTAAACAATGCTGAAACAAGAATATTTTATTTATTGAAATACCACAAGCATTCATCTATAAACAGCAGCAGTTGGTCTACAAACTGTTTAATTATACCACACTTAAAGATTCATTTGACTGCCTACTTAATGTTAATTAAAGTAAATTACTTATCGCATCCATCAGTTTTGTACAATAATTGGGGTAGTAATAAAAAATGACTCATGAGTAGAACAAAGAGTTTATACAGGAAAGTACTTCTTGTAGACGATGATATTGATGAGTATCCTATACTTCAGGAAGCTTTAGAAGAAGTAGACACTGATATAACTCTTTTATTTATTAATGGGGGATATAAACTGGATGTGAGTAAGCCACTGGAGGCAGATTTAGTATTCCTTGATATTAATATGCCTGGGTGCGATGGATTTGATTGCTTAAAGAAGATCAGGGACTCTGAATGGAAAAGCATTCCTGTAGTTATGTTCACAACTTCCTGTCATACTGAACAGGTTGTAAAGGCTTATGATTTGGGAGCTAATTTATTCATGATCAAGCCAAATAGTTACACCAAGCTTATACAGCAACTTAAAAGTCTATTTGAATTAGACTGGAAAGATCCACAGATTACTTCCAAAAGTTATTTTATGGACGGGGTATTTGTACCTGTGTGAAATGTGGTAATAGGGCTATCGGCTATCAGCTATCGGCTTTCGGCTATCAGCTATCGAAGGGGGCTTATAATAGAGCCTTTGCGGCCTCTGGCTTCATTTGTACATCGGGTATTGGCCTATTGGCAGATTGGCATATTCTCTCATCGGATTTTTCTTCCCTTCATCGGACGCTCGCTTCCCTTTATCGAATAAATTTCCCTTTCCTCGGGTCTCGTTGCATCTTTGATGTAGAACAAAAGGGTTACCAGTATCACTAGAGAAAAACCAAAAAAGGGTAAAAGATCCAAATCCAAAAGAAAACCAAAGAAAAAAGATAGTTTAATAACCGAGTATTAGATAAAAAGGGTAAAATCCAGATCCGAATCAAGAAAAACCACTCTCTCGAAGTCCAATCCTTACAAAGTAATTAGGCCTTTTCACCCCCGGTGAAGAGGCTTTTTGATGTCCGGGGGCCCTGGTTTCCCAGGTTTTTTTACCTCAACTTGCATATTTAACTCTCTTTAAATCAGCTACTGATACATATACTTACAGCCACACGTAGATTTCCCTATTGCAGTTATGGTTTTTACGCATGTATCTTGTGTCAGGAAGTAACCCGAAACAAAGAACACTAAGTACTACTTCTTACCAAATCCGAAAGAAAAAACCGCAAGTAATTTTAAACCCTTTAAAACTTCGGTTATGAAAAAGATCTCTACTTTAAACGCTCAGACTCAGGAAACTTTATTGGTATCGGCTATTATGGGCCTGATCATCACTTTTTGTGTATTGTTTATATAAGCACAGAAAGAAGCTGCTAGCTTTTAGCTTTTAGCTGCAAGAAAACAAAGACATTTTTAAACCCTATATTAATACTCTTTTAAACTACCCTTTTTATGAAAAAGATCTTCACCTTAAGCAATGCAAACAAAGAAACTTTATTGGCTTCTGTAATTATGGCTGTGATTGTGACCTTTGTAGCCATTTATATGTAAGAGAGAGAAGCTGTTAGCTATTAGCTGCAAGACTTAGAACAACAACAGACCAAAACACATTTTATATATCATTTGGACAGTAGTAAAGCCATTGAACCTGAAAAAGGGGAGATGGCTTTTTTAATTAGAGCTTACTAATTTTTATAATGAACTTGTTTCAGGATAAATTCTTCGTGCTCCAAAGATTAAATTTTGTTTTTCTTCCTCAACTAATTCAGATGCTGTAAGGGCATAATATATATTTTGCAATTGATGAAGGGTGCTTACGTTCTTAACAACCGGCCTCCTCATAAAATCTATAATAGAATAATCCTTGTTTATATCCATTTCACTCCTTTTTCCTGAAACCATAGTTATTTTTTGCCAGAAGCCTAAATAATGATGTAGAACAAAACCCAAATTTTGCAACACAGCATCTGTAATAGCAATTGGTTGTAATTGTTCTGAGTCGCAAGGCACATTACTTCCTTCATTCAATTCGTAATTAATAGAAGCATTACCTGAAAGGCCATCTTCATTGTTGATCATGGAAATTTTGCGGATAGATCCTTTATACAAAATATAATTGCCTATTCTTAATTCATTAAAGTTTACCATATTTATTTTTTTAAATGATTCATTTGAATTGATCTATTTCATAAAAGCGGACGGATAGTAGTGGTTTTACCTAAAGGTTTAAAAAGAATTTTACTGGCTGAATAAGATCGATATTCTCAAATGGTACAAGAACAACCTTCAACTCTTTTCCGGTAAGTGAATAATATATATTTTGTAATTGATGTAAATAATCAGGCTGGGCTTTTAAGAAGTATTCATTTAAAAACCATCCTTGAGGCGGTCTATAACTTAAAAAAGGAGTATTGTGTTCAACGTTTTCAATGTCTTCATTAATCAGCCAATTCCCATTATTATAAGTAAATCCGCATTTGCTTAAAATGACAGATGAAATTTTTATAGGAAAACAATATTTCGCCCAGGTAAAGAAATATTCATCGGCAGCAATAGGCTTATATTCAAAAAATGACTTTTCGTTAGCATCGGTGCCCATAATTTTTAAGACCCAATTCCCTACCCTAACATCACAAACATCAAGCATATCGTTTATTTAAGTTCTTTGAATTTTTTTAAAGCAAAAAAATAGGAGAAAGATTGAAAAACTATATTTTTCCTGGGGAAAAAATTCTGTAGCAAATGGAATTACAAGCTCTTTTTGTAAGGTAGTGTAATTATAACGATTTTGGTGTTAATGCATTTCTTTTCCAAATGATCATTTATTACTATTGAAATGAGATTATTTTCAGAAATTTAATCGATGTACTAATTGCATTTATAACCAAAACAGATGAAGAAACAAGTTTTAAGCGTCTTACTTTTTTTTACAACTCATTTTTGTTTCTGTCAAACCTATGTTTCGTTAGTGCCATGTGTTACAAATTCAGCCGGCACTTTAGCTGAAAAGGCAAATTTCTCTATTGAACTTGGCAGACAATGGGATGTATTCAGTCTCGGCCTGGATGTTGGTAAAACCAGTCTTGGTAAAGTAAAAGGCAGGGATACTACTGCGTATCTTGAGTTAAGGCCAAACCTGAATATATTTCAACAGGGAAAGTTCACGAATACTTTTACTGCAGGCATAGGCTATATTTTCAATAGCAGGGAAAATCTGATGACAGAATTAACTTCAGGAATTGAATATGCTTTCAATTCAAAATATCACTTCAACGTTTATTTTGGCCAGTATTTTTACAGTGGAAAAGAAAGTTCAAGCAATGTTACCTTCTTTGGCGTTTCAGTTATGTATTATTTTTTGCCTACAAGTACAGGATCATTGATCAAGCAGCCAAAAACACAGTAGTAATATAGCTAAGATCCAGCTTCAACTTCAACTAATAAAATGCCGACATAAGATCCTTCCGTTTGTGGAAACCAGGAAATTTCTTCAATTATCCATTCACGATGCTCATAGCCGTTAATTTTAAAGCGGTTATAATCTTCCTGAGACCTGAAGTCTTCTCTTTTCAAGTGGCTTAAAATAACTCCTTCTCCCACTCTGGGCACTGTTTCCATATTTATTTTAAACTCAATTCCCTGATCGTCAAGAAAAATAAATACCACATCCATTAT
>JBJMLT010000087.1:0-3975 GCA_045805165.1 Flavisolibacter sp. | reverse complement strand
GGTTCCGGTTGTGTTTCAAATTGCAGTTTGCTGAAATGAGAGATCTCAAAAGGCAGTGAGCTGGCTTCTATTTCGATCCCATCACTTAATAAAGTTGCCCTTTTGATTACATTCTTCAATTCGCGCAAATTACCGTACCAAACATAATTCCTGAAAATGGTTTCCACTTCCGGACTAAATCTCTTTACGTTTTTACCTAGCTCATTATTCGTTTGTTGCAGAAAATGATTGGCAAACAACATAATATCGTCAGGTCGCTGGCGAAGAGGTGGCACATCTATACTGAATTCATTGAACCTGTGATAAAGATCCTCACGGAACTTTCCCTTTCTTGTGGCATCCCAAAGCTTCTCATTGCTCGCTATTATGATGCGTACATCCAGCTCTATGTCTTTTACACCTCCTACCCTTCTCATTTTTCTTTCTTGCACTACACGCAAAAGGGAAACCTGAATATCATAAGAAAGATTGGCTACTTCATCTAGAAAGATGGTCCCTGTATTCGCAAGCTCAAAGCTTCCGATCTTCTGATTCAAAGCGCCTGTGAATGATCCTTTTTCATGTCCGAACAATTCACTTCCGGCTAATTCTTTTGATAATGCTCCACAATCAATGGCTACAAACGGTTTCGATTTCCTCTTGCTTCTTTTATGTATTTCCTGGGCAATAGCTTCTTTACCACTTCCACTTTCCCCATGGATAATTACAGTATAATTAGTTGGAGCTACAAGATCGATCTGGGTTAGTATTTGCCTGAAAACTGGAGTATCTCCAAATATATATTCACCAGAAACCGTAATAGAGGGAGCCTTTTCTTTAACTGGTTCTGACCTGTCTAAACTAGCTTCCCCATTAATTGGAGAACTTACTGCTGCTTTTTCAGTTTCTGCATTCCTGGATGCGGTTTCCAGGGCTTGTTTTATAGTTACCAATATTTCATCTGGGAACAAAGGCTTTGTAATATAATCATAAGCGCCCATTTTCATTACCTCCACTGCTATCTTAATATCACTATAGCCAGTTATTATAATTACAGGAAGGTGAGGATATTTTTCTTTGATCTTTCCTAATAATACATTTCCTTCCATGTCTTCTAAACGAAAATCGCACATTACGAGGGATGGTTCAATTGATTCAAGTAGCTCAAGGGCCTTCTTACCATTATAGGCTTCGAGAACTTCATAGCCATGGCGCGTAAGGAATCTCTTAAGTAAAAGGCACATATCTCTGTCATCATCAATAATTAAAATGGTCTGCATGTAGTTAATAGTTTTTTTGGTTCGTATTCAAATTAACGAAATTATGCCCATAAGCCACGCACGTGTGACACGGGAATCTGTAATTGTTCTCTGTATTTTGCTACGGTACGTCTTGCCACAGAAAAGCCTTTTTGGGAAAGAATCTTAACGAGTTGCTGATCAGTGTAAGGATTATGCTTGTCTTCACTATCTATCACTTCTTCAATTGCTGATTGTATAACTTTATTGCTTATAACCTGTCCTTTTTGATTGGCTATTCCTTCTGTGAAAAGATCTTTGAGAAGTAATAATCCAAAGGGGCTTTCTGCATATTTATTACAGGTTATCCTGGAAACAGTTGAAATGTCAACTCCTACCATTTCAGCTATATTTTTTAAGATCATTGGTTTCAACAAATTGATATCTCCTGTCATAAAGTAATCAAACTGCACTTCTACAATGGCTTTCATGATCTTAAGCATTGTTGATTCTCTTTGCTGGACCGCATGAATAAACCATTGTGCTGATTGCAATTTGTTTTTAATATACTGAACTGCAGACTTGTCTGTTGTAACCTTTGCATTGTTTTCCGCCATTTCTTTCCAGGATGAATTAATATTAAGGCTTTCAGACCGTTGTCTGTAAAGTTGCACTTCTATTGAATCTGCATTTCTGATAATAATAAAATCCGGTAGTATGTTCTGATTCATATTTACTCCTTCCTGAATTTCACAGACCGGTTTCATCTTTAACGAGGCTATCAGCTTGAGCACTATTTTCAATTCTTCATCATCGATCAATAAATGTGCTTTGATCTTATCCATGTTCCTGTTGTGCAGGTCTGTAAAATGTTCCTCAAGAAGCTTGATAGCAGTCTTCACATCCGGCTGCTTTCTGTTCATTCTGTATAATTGTATCAACAAGCATTCCTTGATGCTTCTTGCCCCAATACCAACCGGTTCAAGTTGCTGAATTTTTTCAAGAACAACAGCTATGGATTCCACTTCTACCCATTTATTATGCTTGAAAGAAATATCTTCCGCAAGGTTTTCCAGGTTTTGTTCCATTAATCCACAATCATTAAGTGAATCAATAATGAATTGCGCCAATTCAATTTCATCTTTATCATCAGTTGTTAATCTGAACTGGTCCTTTAAAGATTTGCGGTAATCGTAATTATTAGTTATGGGACGTTCAGGTAATTTATCATTATGTAAATAGCAACCATATTCAGTTTTATAATCAGGAATATCATCATATCCATATTCTTCCCAATCCTGGTAATCCTGTACAGAATCTTTATTGAATTTTTCTACAATGGGCTCGAACTCATTCTTTTGATCTTCCAAAAGTGGATTATCCTCTATTTCCTGTTGTATACGCTGTTCCAGCTCAAGTGTATTCAAATGAAAAAAGTTCAGTAACTGGATCTGTTGGGGCAGAATTTTTAAGCGTTGTTTTTGGGCAAGGTGCTGATTGATCATTGTGGTGAATTTGGCGTATAGTTTAACAAACAACCTTAGCACCAAAAAAATATATTGTAGAGAACTCTATTTAATTATTGATTATCAATTTATTGAATGATTATAATTGTAGAGCTTTTGGTCATTTTCCTCCTATTTTTCTTTCAAACTTTACCTTTTGTGGAATAATTTCCCCGCCGGGCCCGGTTACTTTGAGATGTAATAGTAGTAATATAAGTGGTCTTATCACTATTCCAGTAATAAGGTAGTATTAGCTGTTTCTTGCTTATTTATACTGATTCGTTTTCACATACGAATACTACCAATACTACGAATACCACCAATACCACTATTATCTAAAACAAAAAGCGCAACCTAAGTTGCGCATCGTATGATATAGGGTGAAATAATGACTTATTGTGGATCCAGTCCTCCCCGTTTAATTCTATAATCTTTATAGGTTGGAATTGGGTACCTCTCCGCTTTTGGAGATGAAGAAGGATCTGTACTCTTTCTTTCTATATGTAAATTCCTCCCCATCAATGGTATAGTAGGTTTTCCTGATATTAGTTGAGAGCTGTTTGAATGATAAATATTCCCTTCAAGCTTTTGCATTACATTCATTTATAATTTCAAGAATTAGTTACTTAACTCATTGTACTGAAAAAAATATACCAGATGAGTAAGGCGGACAAAAATATTCCTGGTTTCCTTTAGTAGAATAAATTCCTCAAAGGAAATAAAAATTGTAAAAACCTCCCGGTAATTCATTCATCACATCCACCTTATATACCTTCTTACCAGGAGGTTAATTTCTATTGCCTGCCTGTCTAGCTTCTATTCGCCTGATTTATCTGAATCGTCTATCAATTCGTCATCATAACTGTTTTCCTCGCTCGTATTCGCAGCGGTTTGCGATGGTATATTAACTGTTTTATTACCACGTTGCTGGTTCACCACAACTTTTTCGTCTGAGTGGCTATCATCGGGAGAAGATTCAGCAAGAGAATCGTCACCTCCCTCTCTTCTGGGGGTAACATCTGGAAGCTGACTGCCATAAGGATTATCCATTCTCCTTTCTTGATCGCTTTCGGGAGAAATAGTTCTGTTCATAAAAAAGCTTTTTAATGAATATTATTAATTTCGGCTCTGCTATTTAAATAAGTGGAATAAATCGTTGTTCCTTTATTACTCAGGAAACTTTTTCATCGTGGGGCTTATGGTTGGTATGCGGACGGATCTTTTTAAACAATTCCTGTATTTTCTTTGCAATT
>JBJMLT010000086.1:0-6709 GCA_045805165.1 Flavisolibacter sp. | reverse complement strand
TATACCCATTAGCGGATTGGTTAAAGTGGATTACACGAGCACATTGGGAAGTGTAAAAAGAAAGAATCAGAAAAGAGTGATCACCCTTACTTCGAATGTATTGGAAGGCCAGGGCTATACATCTACCTCAGTAAATCAGGAATTGAAAACATACATTGATAATTTTAAAAAGAAGCCTGACACTGTTAATATTACCCAGACAGGTGAAAATGCGCAGCAAGCGGAAACAGGTGCTTTTCTTGGAAAGGCATTGGTTATTGCTTTAATGATGATCCTGATTTTCCTGGTATTGCAATTTAATTCCATTAGCAAGCCTGTAATTATTTTAACGGAGATCTTATTTAGTATAATTGGAGTACTACTTGGTTTTGCCCTTACCGGAATGACTATTTCGGTGGTAATGACCGGTATAGGTATTGTAGGTTTAGCTGGGATAGTTGTAAAGAATGGAATTCTGGTTATAGAATTTGCAGATGAATTAAGAGCCAGAGGAATGAAAACCCGCGAAGCGGTTATTCAGGCGGGAAAGACACGTATCATTCCTGTATTGTTAACTGCATTGGCTGCTATTTTAGGATTTATTCCTATAGCCTTTGGTTTCAATATAAACTTTGTTACCCTCTTCTCTGAATTAAATCCTCATATCTTTTTTGGTGGAGATAATGTGGTATTCTGGAAGCCATTGTCCTGGACCATCATATTTGGTTTGGCATTTGCTTTCTTTATGACCCTGCTCATAGTGCCAAGCATGTACTTGATCGCAGAAAGACTAAGAAGGCCAATGAGAAATCAATTTGGAGGTAAGTGGATATCGTTGCTTGGAATTCCCCCACTTACTATTGTATTTATACCATTAATGGTTTGGTCACTTATTGCTCAAAAGATCAAGGTTGCAAGAAGAGAAAGGAAGTTGGCAAATAATCCTAATGTAAATAAATCTTTTACCGGCAGTTGGTTTTAAGGCAGGTTGTAAAATGCAGAAAGGCAGCGGCTCCTCAGAGCCGCTTTGTTTTATCGCAAATTCAACCATCAGCAAATCCGCAAACTGCAATCCGAAATCGGTAATTATATCCTAATTCTTACGTTTTAGTTTGCATAACGCTTTATATCCAATAATACTTCCATTAGGTGATTTAATCCTTTCATATAGTGTAACTGAACCGATTACTGTATATAATTTTTCAGTTTTAAAGTCAAAGCTGAATTCTTCTGTTATTTTAAGAAGTGGAAGGTCTTCAGGTTTACGGTATCGTTGATTAATTATTCGTTTATCATTGCCATCAGCGGTGCGCACCATTAAAGTATCTGCAAGTATATTCCATTTCAACAGATTATGTGGTGGAATAATTTGTCCTGAATTAGGATCGGAAGCTTTAATAGTTCCTTTTTCAACATCTCTAAGTATTAGATTGATAAGGTTATTAGTCCCTCCCGTTAGATAACTATAACTTCCATTACTTTCATCAACATCATTCCTGATAAAATATTTGATCTGTCTCGTAGCTAATAATTTTGTAGTACCTGGATTTTTAACATATGAATTATTGAAAGCAAATTTTCCTGATGGGTACCATTTAAGACTGTCGTTTGATTTTCTTAAGCATAAAGGTGAAATGAATGCATCCTTTATCTTTATAAAACCATCCTGGTAATATAAGATCTGGTCCACTAAAAATGCATCTGATTCATCACAGCCACAGCAACTTTTATTACTGAATTCTTTTGAAGAAATGAATGTTCTTTCAGCAGGATTCGATTTATTTACAATTGACCATTCTTTTGAATCATCTGAAATATCAATGGTATAATTCTTCAACCATTCATTATTGGGTTCTTGTACCTGTGTTTTTACTTTTTGGAGATACCATTTTTTTAAGCTGGCAGATTTGGAAGTAAGATTAACCAATGTATTATATTCCGACGCCCATTCTATATTCTCATCATTTAAAAACTTTAGGTTAAATGTGGAGTCCTGTGCGTTAAGATGATTGCAAAAAACTAAAGCTGTTATTATTGGCAATATAATCTTCAGAGAAAAGCGATAATTAATGTAATGTTTCAACATAAGGATTAGATTAATGGTTTACAAAGAAATAGGTAAAAAATTGAATGTAAAATAGTAAGATTAATGGCCAAAACGTATCAGTCAAAATAAAAACGCTTCGCATCGCGAAGCGTTTTTGCCTTATTTATATAAAAAATAACCGATTTTTTTATCAACTTCAGCGATCAGAGATCATCGATCAGAAAATCCATTATCTCCTACTAATCCATAAAGTCTTAAAAATCCTAGTTCTTAAAATGCTTTTTTATCTACCACATTGCCATCTGAATCCAGTTCCACGATATCATAACCTAATTTCTTTACTCCGTCAATGATCTTTGCTTTATCGCCAACCAGAAGTATATTCATCTTTTCCGGGTTCAGGTATTTTTTGGCAAAAGCGGACATTTCTTCTTTCGTCATGCTTTTCAGGATCTTTGTCTGAAGCTCGGTATAATTATCTGGCAGATTATAATCAAGTATCCTTCTAATGAACATGGCTTTCTGCAATCCTGTTTCATATCGAAGTGCATCGCTTTGGCCTACGGCATTTTTCATAAATGTAACTTCATCCTGTGTTGGTCCGTTCTGAACATAAGTCCTGATCTCTCTCATTACTTCGGAAAGCGCACTGTCAGTAGCTCCTGCTTTTATTCCTGAACTGAATTGAAATTCTCCGGAGTATTCGTCACCGCTAAAGCGGCTGCTGGCTCCATAGGTCCAACCTTTATCTTCACGAAGGTTCAGGTTCAATCGGCTATTAAAGCCTCCACCTAAAGGATAATTCATTAAATAAGCTTTATAATAATCGCCGGTTGCATTGTATTTTAAACCGGTAGCATAACCTACTCTGAATTCTGTCTGTGCACCTTTTGGAACATCTACAAGATAAACTTTGGTCTTATCAACTTTAGGAGTAGCATCTGGTTTCGGTAAAACAATTTTCTTTTTAGGCAATTTATCCAGGAAGGTCAGCATTGGTAAAACCTCAGACTCTTTTACATCTCCTACTACAACTACTTTAGCACCCTCAGATGTCATATAATTTTTATAATAGTTTTCTATATCCTGAAGGGTAATATTCTTTACAGTTTCTTCTGTTCCGTTCTCACTGATCCCAAGAATATTGTTGGAGCCATAATTCAGTTTGGCAAAAACATCTGATGCAATAGAAGCAGGTTGCGCTTTTTGTAATTTAAAGCTTTGTAATGTTTGCTGCTTGATCCTGTCAAACGATTGCTGCGTGAATTTTGGTTCAAGCAATCGTTCCTGTAATAATTGCAATGTTTTACCAAAGTTCTTCTTCAGTGCCTGAACAGAATAGGTAATTCCATCTGTAGTACTAATAACATTAATGCTGCTGCCCAGTTTTTGAAGTTCAACTGACAGTTGTTCTGCAGTGTGTTTCTTTGTGTCCTCAGTCATCATATCGGAAAAGAAGCTGGCCAATCCTGCTTTGGACATGTCATTTGCTGAAGCCAGGTGCCCGCCGGGAATAGTGAGCGAGAGTGTAACTGTTGGGATCTCCGTGCTAACTGTTCCAATTACTTTTGATCCATTTGATAAGTTCTTTCTCCATACTTTCGGAACCTTAACCATAGGATTAGGTCCATTTCCAGGAATCTTGCTACGATTAAAATTATCTTTAGCTTTTATATATTTCAGATTAGCATATCCATAATCCGGAGCCGAATAATGTGTTGAATCGATCTTAAAATTATCAGGTGCGGCTACCATAGATTCCTGTCCCTTTGGAAGCACACTCACAACAACACTGCTTTTTCCTTTTATATACTTATTGAAGGCATCCATTACATCTTCTTTAGTTAAAGAAGAATAGGATTTCAATAAGTCAGCAATTTTATTGGGGTTACCAGTAAATGTTTGGAATGCAGCTAGCTGACTAACTTTTCCGGCAACGCTTTGAAGTCCATTGATCAATTGTGCTTCCATGCCTCCCTTGAATTTTTCAATGTCTTCTTCTGTTACTCCTCTCACTTCAAAAGTATCCAGTGCGGCACGGTATAAAGATTCCATTTCTTTCAGGCTTTTACCTTGCGATGGAATGATCTGAATAATAAATTCTCCAGTCAGCTCGGATAACTGACTAAATGATGCAGCCTGAAATGCAAGCTGTTTTTTAGTCAATTGCTGATATAGAACTGAATTTCTTCCCTGGCCAAGCACCTGGGCAAGGCATTGAAGTGCAGCCATATCTTTATGATAATTAGGAACTGTGGGATATACTATAGCAATTAACGGCTGCTTTGCATAATTATCGGTATAGGAAATATACCGTGTGCTTTCTAATTGAACAGGAGGCACGATCACTGGTTTAACTTCAGGTCCGCGCGGGATTGGACCATAATATTTTTCGACCAGCTTTACTACATCCGCAGTTTTTACATCTCCTCCAACAGTTAATGTTGCATTGTTTGGACCATACCAGCGCAGAAAGAAGTTTTTCAGGTCATTTACATCCACCCGGTTCAGATCTTCAACATATCCTATGGTTAGCCATGAATACGGATGACCGTAAGGATAAAGCTCTTTGCTGTAGGTTTCATAGACAAGACCGTAAGGCCTGTTGTCATAATTTTGGCCCCTTTCATTTTTTACCGTAGCTCTTTGGATCTCAAATTTTTGTTGTGTTACTGCATCCAGAAGAAAGCCCATTCTGTCTGCTTCCAGCCATAAAGCTTTTTCCAATTGGTTACTTGGAACGGTTTCATAATAATTTGTCCTGTCACGGTTGGTGCTACCATTTAATGTACCTCCCGCATCTGTAACAATTTTAAAATGTTGTTTATCGGCCACATGATCACTCCCTTCAAACATCATATGTTCAAAGAAATGGGCAAAACCTGATTTTCCAATCTGTTCTCTTGCCGATCCAACATGATAAGTAACATCTACATGCACCACCGGGTCGCTATGATCTTCATGAACGATAAGGGTTAGACCATTTGGCAAAACATACTTTTCATAAGGAATTACCAGTTCATCTCCTTTCCTGGTTACTTTTTCAACAAGTTTCGCCTGTCCTGCCGCTGTAATTATAATTAGCAGCATAAAAGAGGCAAGCATCATCAGTTTTTGTTTCATGTGTGTTTTTATTAAGTATTTGATAATTATAGGCTGTTTTCGAACAGCCATCAGCGGATGGGCAACTAAAATACCCAAAATCGCAATTCAAACTCAACCACTTATCAAAAAATAGTAGAATGTTAGCAATCTGCAACTAAATTGTAAATCGTAAATCAGATTACCTTAGAATTAAATTAATTGTTATGGCTCATGAAATAGATTACCGCATTTTTGGAGAGGAAATGCAATGTGTGGAAATAGAGCTTGATCCGGGAGAAACTGCTATTGCGGAAAGCGGAGCTTTTATGATGATGGAAGAGGGAGTTCAAATGGAAACCATTTTTGGTGACGGAAGTCAGCAAAAAGGAGGAATACTTGGCAAATTAATGTCTGCAGGGAAAAGGGTATTAATTGGAGAAAGTCTGTTTATGACTGCTTATACTAACATAGGCATGGGTAAGAAGAAAGTATATTTTGCTGCTCCTTATGCCGGTAAGATCGTGCCGCTTGACCTTGCCCGCCTGGGAAACAGGATCATTTGTCAGAAAGATGCATTCCTGTGTGCAGCAAAAGGAGTAAGTGTAGGCATCGAATTCCAGAAAAAGCTGGGAACCGGACTATTTGGTGGAGAAGGCTTCATAATGGAAAAGTTGGAAGGTGATGGTTTGGCATTTATGCATGCCGGTGGTTTTGTAATGGAAAAAGAATTACAGCCCGGGGAAGTGATAAAGATCGATACAGGCTGCATTGTTGGATTTGTGTCTTCAGTTGAATACGATATACAATTTATAGGAGGTATTAAGAATACATTATTTGGCGGAGAAGGTGTTTTCTTTGCAACACTCAGGGGCCCTGGTAAAGTTTGGATCCAATCTCTTCCTGTTAGCCGTCTGGCCAATCGCATCCTTCAATATGGGACCGTTCAGCGAAAAGAAGAAGGAAGCATTTTAGGGGGGATAGGAAATATGCTGGATGGTGATGGATGGTAGAATAAGTCAAAAGTTAAAAGTCAAAAGTTAAAAGTCGTCAATCGTCAATCGTCAATTTCCGGGAATCGTGAGATCGTGAATGAGCCAAAGCTAAGAGATGAAAGAGGAGAAAGAGACGAAAAAGTAGAAAAGCCTTGATGAAATATGGCATATCTGGTGAGAGGTCTAATTATGCAGGGAGGTAGATAGATATGCCATATTTAGTGGTTAGCATTTTAATGTTAAAGGATAGAGTTGAAATGGGTATTAAAAGGGTTATAGTTGGGGGTTTAATGAATGTGCAATAGCTGATAGTTAAATAATGAACGCTTTTAATCGGCAGTGTGAACGCTTTTAATATGTAATCTGGGGGAATTGGGAGAAAGCTACTAGCTACTAGCTGCTAGCTGCTAGATCGTGAATGGTGAATGGTGAATGGTGAATGATTTAACTCGGTTTGATTTACTGGTTTTGGCTATCCTTTTTCAAAAATAATTAATGCACTTTTAATAATCAATAATAAATAATTAATAAAATAATTTGCATTAAGAAAAGGGAAGAGTCAAACGACTTTTAGGTTTTAACTTTTAACTTTTAACTTTTGACTTAT
>JBJMLT010000085.1:0-4722 GCA_045805165.1 Flavisolibacter sp. | reverse complement strand
GCCATTGTTTTACTTTTTAAAAACCGCCTTCATAGCAAATGCTCCGGCGGAAGGTTTATAATTTGTCTTCACTCATTCCCGAAGACGTAGGAATTATTTTATTTACGGATTTACAATTTTTGATACTATCCGGAATTGTAAATCGTAAAATGTAATTTTTATTTTGCTCTTGCTTCTAAAGCTTTAATAATGCCCGCCAGTTTTGCACCTGCATTCAATCCAGACATAACGTTCTTAGCAGGTGATTGGAGTAAACCAATGATCTCACCAATAAGATCGTGTTTGCTTTTCAAATTAGTTAATGTTTTCAATTGGTTGTCACCCGCAAAAACATCACCGTCAATGAAAGCAGCTTTCAAAGTAGGCAATTCTCCATTGGTACTTTTTCTGAAATCAGAAATGATCAATGCAGGTTCTTTAGCATTTTCACTGAATAACAGAGCAGTTACCCCATTCAATGAATCGAATACATTGGAATAGCGTTGTTGATCCAAAGCTTCCAAAGCTTTCTTGATCAAAGTATTCTTCGCCACTTTCATTTCAACTTTCTTGTTGAAGCAAATCCGGCGCAGCTTACCCACCTGGTCTACTGACAATGATTCTGTATTCGTAACATAGAAGTTATTGTATTGAGAGAATTTCTCTTTCAATGCTTCTATTACTTCATTTTTTTGTTCTTTAGTCATTGCTTTTATTTTTTAATCGTTCCCTGTTCGGGATACAATTAATGAACAAATGTTTTTGTGTCTATAGAAATACCAGGGCTCATCGTGCTTGCCATAGAAAGGCCTCTAAAGTAAATTCCTTTCGCTGTTGCTGGTTTTGCTTTAATGATTGCATTGATCAACTCCTGGCTGTTCGCAGCTAATTTATCTGCAGTAAATGATATTCGACCTATGGATGCATGAATAATTCCGGCTTTGTCGATCTTGAAGGCGATCTTACCACCCTTTACTTCATTTACAGCACCAGCTACATCGTTCGTAACTGTACCTGTTTTAGGATTCGGCATCAGGTTTCTCGGACCTAATATTTTACCTAAACGTCCAATTTTAGGCATAACAGCAGGAGTTGCAATAATTACATCCACATCTGTCCAGCCACCTTCTATTTTTTGTACAAATTCATCTAAGCCAACATAATCAGCACCTGCACCTTTAGCTGCAGCTTCCTGATCTGGGCCACAAAGAACCAATACTTTTTTCGTTTTACCGGTACCGTGAGGCAGGGTTACTGTACCACGGATTGCCTGATCTGCTTTCTTAGGATCAACTCCCAGGCGAATATGAAGATCAACTGACGCATCAAATTTGCAGGTTGTGATTTCCTTCACTAATGCAGATGCGTCTTTAAGACTGTAGGCTTTATTCGCATCAATCTTAGCGTTTGCTGCTTTTCTTTTTTTAGGAATGAATGCCATTTTCTTAATTCTTTTAAAGGTTCAAAATTATTTATCCCATGGTGCTTTACCTTCTACAGTAAGTCCCATGCTACGAGCGGTACCTGCCACCATGCTCATTGCACTTTCCAGTGTAAAAGCATTAAGGTCGGCCATTTTGTCCTTAGCGATATCTTCTACCTGTTTCCAGGAAACTTTACCCACTTTGGAACGGTTAGGCTCTTTTGAACCACTTTGAATTTTAGCAGCATCCTTAAGTTGAACAGCTGCCGGAGGTGTTTTAATGACAAAGTCGAACGACTTGTCTGAATATACTGTAAGTATTACCGGGAGAACTTTTCCCATCCTGTCCTGAGTTCTTGCATTGAACTGCTTGCAGAATTCCATGATGTTAACACCTTTGGAACCTAATGCAGGACCAATTGGAGGTGCGGGGTTAGCCTGACCACCCTTGCACTGAAGCTTTACATAGCCAGTGATTTCTTTTGCCATTTTCTAATGATTTATTGGTTCAAACGACCTTTCGATACTCTACTTGGTCTCCCAAATTCCTCTTTACCTGCTTTTGCAGGCTTCACTTATGTGATATAAAAAGAACTTTCTTTTGGGAGCGCGAAGTTAATTTGAAATTTTGATCCCGATAGCTATTGGGGCGGAAATTTTTAGAAATTAACAAAAAAGCCACTTTTATCGTGGCTTTAATTATAATTCTTATTATTAATTAGTTGATTAGCTGATCTTCTCTACCTGCATATAATTCAATTCTACAGGAGTAGAACGTCCAAATATCTTTACTGTAACTTTTAATTTCTTCTTTTCATCATTCACTTCTTCAATTACACCATTAAAGTCGTTGAACGGACCTTCAATGATCTTAATAGTTTCACCTACTATAAATGGCTCACTCATGCTTAAGCCTCCGGCTTCGGCCATTTCATCCATTTTGCCCAGCATTTTGTTCACCTCAGCCTTTCGCAGTGCAATAGGATTTTCCTTACCCAAGAAATGAATAACATTTGTTGTATTCTTAATGGTATCTCTAAGGTCATCACTAAGTTTTCCATCGGCTACTTCTATCATTACATAGCCAGGATAGTAGTTACGTTCCCGCATTACCTTTTTACCATTCTGAACTTTATACACCTTTTCTACCGGAAGAAATACCTGCTTTACCACATTGCCCCAATCGCCACGGGATACTTCCTTATCAAGGTATTCTTTTACCTTACGTTCCTTGCCACTTACAACACGAAGGACATACCATTTGGTTTCCTGCTGTGGTTTGGTTTCCTGTTGTGGTTCTTCCTGTGTATTTGGTGTTGTTGCCTCTTGCATTATTAGAAAAATTTATAGATGAAATTCAATCCGCCCGCTGCAACAAAATCCATTACCCAAACAATGGCAGTTATTAATAGCGTGGAAGCAAGTACGATCATTGTCGATTGCTGTAATTGAGTCCAGTTTGGCCAGGTTACCTTTTCCATTAACTCCTTATAAGAGTCCCTGAAATAATTCGATACTTTATTCATGATTCAATTTGAGATTTGAAATTTGAAATTTCAAATTAATTAGCACGGGCAGAGAGATTCGAACTCCCATCAACGGTTTTGGAGACCGCTATTCTGCCATTGAACTATGCCCGTGTTTAAATTAACTTAACTGTACATTGATTCAGTTCAACTAAGTTAACAATTTAGCTTTCCGGATCTACTGAAAAGTATAGCCCAAGAAAGCTAAAAGCTATCCCGCAAGAGCGAAACAGCTTTTAGAATATGGTGCAAAGATAATGATCTTTTGCAAAGCCTGAAGGCTATTAGCTAAAAGCTTAAAGCTTAAAGCTTATTTTAAGATTTCAGTAACCTGACCGGCTCCTACTGTACGTCCACCTTCACGAATAGCGAATTTCAAACCTTTTTCCATCGCGATTGGCTGGATCAATTTAACAGTTAAAGAAGTATTATCACCAGGCATAACCATTTCAGTTCCTGCAGGTAATTCTACTTCACCCGTAACGTCTGTTGTACGGAAATAGAACTGAGGACGATATTTGTTAAAGAATGGAGTATGACGTCCACCTTCTTCTTTACTTAGAACATAAACTTCTCCTTTGAAATCAGTGTGAGGAGTTATTGAACCTGGTTTGCAAATTACCATACCGCGACGGATCTGGTTCTTTTCAATACCACGTAATAATAAACCTGCATTATCACCGGCTTCACCTTCATCAAGGAGCTTGCGGAACATTTCTACTCCTGTAACAACTGAGTTCAGGGGAGCTTCCATAAGTCCTACAATTTCTACACCCTCACCTACCTTAATACGACCTCTTTCAATACGGCCAGTAGCAACTGTACCGCGGCCTGTAATAGAGAATACATCTTCTACAGACATCAGGAAAGGAAGATCAACCGGACGTGGAGGTAATGGAATATAAGTATCTACAGCATCCATCAATTCATCGATAGCGCCGGTCCATTTAGCATCTCCGGCCAAAGCACCGGTTGCGGAACCTTTAATAATAGGAGTGTTATCACCATCGAATCCATAAGAAGTCAATAATTCACGGATCTCCATTTCAACGAGCTCTAATAGTTCAGGATCGTCAACCAGATCAACTTTATTCATGAATACAACTATACGGGGAACACCTACCTGGCGAGCCAGAAGGATATGCTCTTTAGTTTGAGGCATAGGACCGTCTGTTGCAGCCACAACAAGAATGGCGCCATCCATCTGAGCGGCACCTGTGATCATATTTTTTACATAGTCTGCGTGACCAGGACAGTCAACGTGAGCATAGTGACGTTTTGCTGTCTGATATTCTACGTGAGCAGTATTAATAGTGATACCTCTTTCTTTTTCTTCAGGTGCACCATCAATTTCATCATACTTTTTTGCTGTAGCAAGTCCCTTTTTAGAAAGGATCTCAGTAATAGCGGCGGTTAATGTTGTTTTACCGTGGTCTACGTGACCGATAGTACCAACGTTAACGTGAGGTTTTTCCCTCTTGAAGGTCTCTTTATTAGCCATTTTATCGGTTTTTTTTGTTGTGGAGTTACAAAATTTAATTTATATACACCTTAAAGTCCATTTGGAATAAGGAATCTATTTTCAGAACCGGAAACTCCAACATACTTCCGATGCTGTATTTATTTTTATTTCTGCAGTCCGTCGGCGATTGCAGGAATCATAGAGCCGTTGATGAGAATTGAACTCACGACCTCTTCCTTACCAAGGAAGTGCTCTACCACTGAGCTACAACGGCTGATTAAAGTCATTGAAGTCAGTGCGTCATAGAGTCAAATTTGACTTATTTGACAATT
>JBJMLT010000084.1:0-4223 GCA_045805165.1 Flavisolibacter sp. | reverse complement strand
CGGTTGAATAGTGACCGAAATTCGCTCAAATCATATTCAGTTAAAAAATTAACCAATCAACCTTGTTAACTATCCAACTTATCACACATTACCCCACCTTCACCATCCATCCATACTTATCCTCTCTTCTTCCTTCCCTTATATCGGTAAGCCAATCTTTAATATTAGGGGCAGTACGCCATTTTTCCGTGTCAAAGCTCATTACAAAGTCCTTATATCTCAATTCTTTAATTAAAGTAATAGTAGCCGCCGTACCTGTTCCAAATACTTCATATAAAATACCGGCTTTATAGGCATCCATGATCTCGTCTATGCTTAAAGCACGCTCCTGTACTATAAACCCTGCTTCTTTTAATAAAGTAAGAACACTATTTCTTGTAACACCGGCCAATATGGTACCTGCTCCCAGATCCGGAGTGATGGCCTTATCACCTATTATGAATATAACATTCATAGTACCTATTTCCTGAACATATTTATGCTCAAAAGCATCGGTCCAGAGCACCTGATCATATCCCCTCTTTTTCGCAATGGCAGTTGCATACATGGAAGAACCATAATTTCCTGCAGCTTTTGCATAACCGACACCACCAGGAACGGCACGTACAAAATGTTCTTCAACATAGATACGCATTGGGGCAGTATAATAGGGTCCGGCCGGACTAAGAATAATTATGAACTTATATTTTTCAGAAGGTCTTACCCCAATCATCTCATCTGAAGAGAACATAAAGGGCCGGATATACAATGAATGATCTTTCTTCTGTGGTATCCAGTTCTTATCCATTTCAACTAACTGCTTTAAGCCATCCATAAACAGCTCTTCAGGCACCTGAGGCATCTGCATTCTTTCTGCAGATATATTGAATCTATGAAAATTATCAATTGGCCTGAATATGTAAGGATTTCCATCAGCATCTTTATAAGCTTTTATTCCTTCAAATATGGCTTGTCCATAATGAAGGGCGGCCAGAGAAGGACTCAATAATAAAGGCTGATAAGGTTTTATTTCTATGTTTTTCCACTCTCCATCCTCATAATCCGCTTCAAGCATGTGATCTGTAAAATATTTACCAAATGGAATGTTTTCCAGGTTCAGATCATTTAATTTACTCCTTTCAATCTTTGTTGTAGTAATTTTCATAGTAGCAAGCATATCTTTTTTAATTTGCGCAGCAAAGAAACAAAAAATTGCATAGACCGTCAGGTTGATAGAAAATTATTCAATGAGTTTGAACGATATACAATTAAATTCTCAGCTTGTAGCAGATCTGTTTCCCAGTTCACTAATTGAAACTTTTTCTGCTTCGCCAGATATTAACCCTCTTCTAAAACACCTGGGAAAAAATGAAAAAAATATTCTAATTATTATTTCAAATGAAGCTCTTCCATTTTTAAGTGATCAGGAGCTTTCATTTTTGACCTCTATTTTATCTGCCTGCCGGCTAAGTCTGGCAGATATAGCTCTAATCAATATATTTAATGCTGAGGAAAGTATAGTAAATCAATCCATTCAAAAATTAGCTGCAACTACTATTTTATTATTCGGAATTGAACCTCCTGCCATTGGTCTTCCAATAAATTTTCCTCAATTCCAATTGCAGCATTTTGATAAGCGTACTTATTTGTACAGTCCTACTTTCAAAGAACTGGAAAAAGATAAAACATTGAAATCCATGTTATGGACGGCCCTTAAGCGACTCTTCGAACTTACCTGATCATTATGAAAATAATTTTTGCAACCAATAATCAACATAAAATAGATGAAGTGCGCTGTGCCCTGCCTGATGATTTTACTATTATAACTTTAAAAGAAGCAGGAATTAATATAGATATACCCGAGCCGTACGAAACACTTGAAGAAAATGCCGTGGAAAAAGCAAAAACCATTTTCGCTTTAACGAATACTAATTGCTTTAGTGAAGATACCGGACTGGAAGTTTATTCCATTAATAATGAACCTGGAGTTCATAGTGCCAGATATGCCGGTGAAGAAAGGGCTTTCGATAAGAATATTGAAAAGCTTTTATTTAAATTAAAAGAAAAGGAGAATAGAAGAGCAAGATTCAGGGCAGTGATCTGTCTTATACTTTCTGGTGAGCAATATTTCTTTGAAGGAATTTGTGAAGGGCGAATTATAGAATTTAGAAAAGGAACCGAAGGCTTTGGCTACGATCCGGTATTTGTGCCTGATGGATCTGAAAAAACATTGGCAGAGATGAGCATAGGCGAAAAAAATGGGTTTAGCCATAGGAAAAAAGCGGTAGATAAGCTGGTAGCATTTTTGAGTAAATACCATAATAATTAAACTATATTGAGTAAGGCAAGCAACCAAATATTTAATGATAACGACTTAATTGAAGGAAGCATACGGGGAGACCGTAAGATGCAGCAGGAGCTTTATGAAAAATTCGCTCCTAAAATGTATGGCGTTTGCCTTCGTTATGCTGGAAATGCAGAAGAAGCAGAGGATATTTTACAGGAAGGGTTTATAAAAGTATTTAACAAGCTTGGCAGCTTTAGAAGAGAAGGCTCTTTTGAAGGTTGGATAAGAAGAATATTTGTTAATACGGCAATTGAACACTTCAGGAAAAAAATTCAATTGCAACCAATAACTGAATATGAGGAAAATACTATTGAAGGAAAATATCTTTCTATTCTGGACGATCTGGCTGAAAGGGAAATAATAAAATTAATTCAGCAATTATCGCCCGGATACAGAACTGTTTTTAATATGTATGTAATAGAAGGATATACACATAAACAAATTGCAGAAGCGTTGGGCATAAGCGAAGGAACCAGCAAATCGCAATTATCAAGAGCAAAATTGATTTTGCAAGAAATGGTGAAAGATCTAATTGAGAAAAGAAAACAACTACCATGAGCAGCAAAATCCAAAGTAAACTAATGCAATATGAAGCTACACCGCCGCCAGGTGCGTGGAATAAAATTACTGCTGCCCTTGACGAAGATGCTACAGCCAGTTATAAGGATAAACTATATGATTTTGAAGAATTGCCACCTGTACAAATATGGAATAAAATAAAAGACCAACTGGCCAGCCATACTCCTGCCAAGGTGATTCCATTTTTTAAAAGATACAGCAGGCCTCTTAAATATTTTGGAGCCGCAGGCCTGATTATTTTTATTGCAGTTTCATTTGCATTATTGCTTGGCAAGAGGACGGGATCAGAAGAAACAGTTGATAACGTTACCAATAAAACTCAACCGGCTTTAAATAGCATTGTTCCTTCTATAGAAAATAATTCTGTAACTCCATCTGTGAAACAATTTTCCTTTATTAAAAGCAGAAGTTCGAAAAATAACAATCAAGTAAGGCGGTCTATTTACAACATAGGTACACACCTTTTAAATTCCGGTATTTTAATGAATAGCTTTTTTCCTGAGATGGCAGTCCAAAAACAAAGTGATGAAGATTATAATTCCTATTCAGATAAATTTATGGTGTATAGCGATGATGATGGTAACGCTACCAGATTGCCTAAAAAAGTATATGATCTCTTTGCCTGCAAGCAGGCTGATAATAACTGCAGAGAACGTATAAAAAATCTTCAGCAAAAAATTGCCAATAGTGCTTTTGCTTCTGATTTTTCAGGAATATTAGATATGCTGCATAATTTGCAGGATAACCAGTAATGTTAGCTAATGTCCAGAATTAAGTTGCAGCTGCCATCTCATTTTTCGTTTTCTACTAAAATCCCTGTTCGTATTACTGATTTAAATTATGGCGGTCATGTAGGCAACGATACAATTTTAAGCTTAATCCATGAAGCAAGAATGCAATTCCTGAAACAATATAATTATACGGAACTGGAACTTGAAGGGACGAGCCTTATTATGAGTGATGCAGGTATAGAATTCAAGGCAGAAGTTTTTTATAATGATGTTCTTACATTTTATGTTGTTGCGGATAACTTTAGCCGTGTTTCATTTGATTTGTATTATAAAGTGGTAAAAGAACCGAATGAAACAATTGTAGCTATTGCCAAAACAGGAATGGTGTTCTATGATTATAATGCAAGGAAGGTAGTTGGGGTACCGGGAAGAGTAAGAGAGAAGTTGAACCCCCTAACTCCCTAAAGAAGGACTTCAAATACCACCTATACTACTCATTCCAGATGCGCCAGCTTTCTTCTGCCTGGATAATTAACATTGCCTGACCATTTAAAGTTTGTGCGCCACGCTCTTTTCCTGTTTGAAGG
>JBJMLT010000083.1:0-2586 GCA_045805165.1 Flavisolibacter sp. | reverse complement strand
GAATATGAAGATATTTTCTCCTGCGGGAAGGTTGATACCTATTACAAGTCTTTCTACAATACAGGTAAATACCGGTGATGCGGAGATCAACAGGGAAAATCTTCAAAGCATGGGTGTAGTAACCGGTAGATTGGAAAACAGGGATCTTGGAAGTGTTATGAAAGAAATTCAACAAAAGGTTTCATCTCAGGTAGTTTTGCCAAGGGGTTATCATATTGAATATGGAGGTGCCTATGCGGATCAGCAGCAATCCTTTCACGAGCTTTTGATCATTTTGATTACATCAAGCTTGCTGGTATTTGGTGTCATATTATTTTTATTCAGGGATTTCCTGGTCGCGCTTTCTATATTAATTATTGCGGTCCTTGGAATAGCTGGAAGCTATCTTGCTTTATATTTTACAAATACGGCGTTAAATGTCGGAAGCTATACAGGTTTAATTATGATTGTGGGAATAATTGGTGAAAATGCCATATTTACCTATTTGCAATTCAGAGAATCTTTAAAGGAGAATAAAAATGTTGACGAAAGCATTATTTATTCCATTTCTACCAGATTACGGCCAAAATTAATGACCGCTTTGGGTGCTATTATTGCTTTAATGCCGCTGGCTTTAGGTATTGGCACAGGTGCCCAGCTTCATCAGCCTTTGGCAATTGCAGTTATTGGAGGGTTTATTGTAGCTCTTCCCTTGTTATTGATCGTTCTGCCATCCATATTAAGGATCATTTCAAAAAAATCCACTGCTGATACCGCAAGAAATATCTGAATTTATTTACTCAGTTAATTAAAATTTATTAATTTATGCTGCTTCTGCCAGCATTATTTCATTAATGGTAGAATTTTTTTAATGAGATGAATTAATGGAATGGTCTTGGATATGTTGAATCCATCCCTTTAAAGAAAACAGAAAATTATGAAATTACTTTTCATCTTTCTTACATCATTTTTTATCACTTCTTTTAAGCATTCCAATCCGGATGCAATAGTTGGTGTATGGAAAGATGGAAAGGGTAAAGGGCATATTCAGATTTTCAAGCATAATGGTAAATATTATGGGAAGATCATCTGGTTGAGAGAGGTCAATACTGAAATAGGCCGTGTGAAGGTTGATAAAAAAAATCCTACAGAATCATTACGCAACAGACCGCTGGTCGGACTTATAATGCTTAGGGATTTTGTTTATGATGATGGCGAATGGACAGGTGGATACATTTATAATCCCGCTGAAGGAAAAGAATATAAGGCTTATATGAAGATGCAGGATTATAATACATTATATGTAAGAGGATACATCGGATTTTCTATTTTTGGTAAAACAGATATCTGGTTCCGGGTAAATTAATGGACAGATCAATTTATAAAGGTAAAAGCCTTTGTTTTAAAAAGTAAAACAAAGGCTTTTCGTTCCAATATAACCTGAGAAACCGTCTTTAATTAAGATCTTTTCCTTTTATAAGTATATACTGTTCTCTTTTGAGGAACAGGATCTTTTTTGTCTTTGTGCTTGCCAAGAAGATAACCGCCGGCACCACCAGCTACACCACCAATAACAGCACCTTTTGCACCATGACCGATCAATGCACCAGTTATTGCACCGGCACCAGCGCCAATAACGGCATCTTTCTTTCTATGACTCCAGGGTTTTTTAGTTTTGTATTCTTCCTTTACTTTTTGGGCCTGAACACTATTTCCTGCAAAGAAGGTTAATCCAAAAGCTAGCGCCACTACACATAATATCCTTTTCATAAAGTATATTTTTTTAAGATCACTTACACAATTAATTAGCTAGCTTATGTAAGCGAAAAACCATGCCATTTCACAGTTGAGGTAGCAAGCAGCCGGGACAGTGATCCTCAATCGTCAATCGTCAATCGTCAATAATTCCACCAATCGCAAAACAGCTAATGCCTTATATTGCAGTTCGTTCCTAATTCCCAATCCCAAATTCACAATTCCTACTCCATACTCCCACCACACTTCATACTAAAAGCGTTCACATTCCCGATTAAAAGCGTTCTTCACTCAACTCCTGTTAAGGTTCTACTTACCTTCTATCCAATTAATAGTCTCTGGAATAAGGATCATTTCACTTAAAGAATTAGCTTTTGCCTTTCCTTGTCAACTTGTTAACTTGTCAACTTTTCAACTTTCAAAGCGATCAACTATATACTAACCTGCCTAAGCAACATCTTCGCTCGTTGGCTTAATTGAAATATAGGTCCGAAAGAATCTATTCTTTTTTCTTCCAGGTAGCCTGATAAATATAAATAGTCCATTTCATGCTTGTTCAAATGGATATTTCCTGTACGTATAACTTCCGGAAAATTGAAGAATGTTTCAACCTGGTTGGTGTTAATTTTTGCTAACAGTTCGAATAACTGTTGCGTTGATAAAGTATTCATAGGTAGGGCGCTTTCTTCAAAACTAGCCCAATCTATTTTTTCAGTCAATCAGAAAACTTCTTATCCGGCATTGTTTTTTCCAATGGTAAATTTTCAATACTCTTTGGTATTTTTCTTACTCAGGATAATAAAATAAGGGAGGCTCCATGAATGGAGCCTCCGATTTTGTTCCGTAACTGAG
>JBJMLT010000082.1:0-4747 GCA_045805165.1 Flavisolibacter sp. | reverse complement strand
TTTTATAAGTTTATCAAGGCTTTTTTCCTTCAGACTTTTCATCGCGCTACTTGCTTCTCCTACACCGGGAAATATAACTTTATCTGAAGTTGTTATCTTATCTATTTCATCAGTTACTTCTGCCTGAACTCCTAGCCTTTCAAGCGCATTTAAAACCGACCGTATATTTCCTGCGTTATATTTAATTATTGCTAAATTCATAGTATTTTCAAATTATAAGCGGAAGTAGCTCACCTGGTAGAGCGACAGCTTCCCAAGCTGTAGGTAGCGGGTTCGAGTCCCGTCTTCCGCTCTAACTCACTATTTCACTTATAAATTCCTTTGTTCTTTTATTTACATTTTCAGTATTCTCCAATGCCTTTATATAAGCTGTGGCAATAATTGCACCATTGGCATATTTGCAGGCGGAATTAAAGGTTGCTTTATCCTTTATGCCAAATCCTACAAGTATTGGGTTTTTCAATTTCATGTTAACCAACCGTTCCAGGTATTCTTCCACTTTTACAAAATCTTTATCGCTTCCGGTTGTAGAGGAAGAGGATACAGCATATAAAAATCCTTCACTTAATTCATCTAGTTTTCTGATTCTTTGTTCAGATGTTTCAGGAGTAACCAGGAATATAAAATCAAGTCCATGTTTTTTAATTATAGGACCATATTCTGATTCATATTCAAAAATGGGAAGATCAGGTATAATTAATCCATCAATACCTACTTTAGCTGCTTCACTACAGAATTTTTCAAAACCATATTGAATTACAGGATTTAAATATCCCATTAATACGACAGGTAATTGAATGCTATTCCTGAAATCTTTTAATTGATTGAATAAAGTGGAAATGGTCATTCCATTTGCAATAGCTTTTGTTCCACTTGCCTGTATAACCGGCCCATCCGCCAGGGGATCACTATATGGCATACCCAATTCAATAATGTCAGCCCCGCTATCCTGCAAAGCTTTAAGTATATTCAGGGTACTGTCTAAGTGAGGAAATCCTGCAGTGCAATACATATTTAATACCTTATTCTGTTTCTTTTGAAATAAATCACTTATCCTGCTCATTATTGATATATTTTCTTTGCCCTTTTACTATTTAATTAGTTGTTTTTGATCATAGGTTTTCATAAAACGATGATACAAATTCCCAGTCCTTATCTTCTTCTGCATAAAATCTTGCTTCTCTGTTTATTGTTGGTAAATAATTTTCAAGATAGTCTTCAACTATTGCACAGTCCTTCGTATAAAATATAACCTCCAGCCTTTTGTTAAGGGTTACATGGCCCACGTGGACCGTCCGGGTTTCAGATTCCAGATAGCTAATCATCCTGTTCTCAATTTCTACCAGGTATTCATATTCCTTTTCCTCAGGTTGTCCGTTTTCATTACATAAGTCAGGAACAATTTCTATAAATATGGAGTATTTGAAATCAGTTTTGTTCGGAAGTGTTTTCAAATCCGTATTTATAATAGCGAGGGCAGGAAAACCATCCTCTTCAAATTGGAAACCGGTGTATACAGATACCTTACTATTCATTAAATTTTACAATTAATATTTATTATTTTCCATTGCTTTCATATAAGTAGCAAGGTCTTTATCTCCCCTTCCGCTAAGACAAATAACTATTACATCATTTTTATCAGCATCTATCTTTTCCAACGCTGCGAAAGCATGGCCTGTTTCCAGTGCAGGAATGATTCCTTCCAGCTTTGCCAGAAGAAATGATGCTTTTAGTGCTTCATCGTCAGTAGCGCTTAGGAATTGTCCTCTACCGCTCTCAAACAAATATGCGTGTAACGGACCAATACCAGGATAATCAAGTCCTGCAGAAATACTATGAGGTTCTATTACCTGGCCGTCCTCAGTTTGCATAACAAGACTTTTACTCCCATGTAAAATTCCAGATCTGCCTAATTGAGTTGTAGCTGCGCTCATGCCGGTTTCTATTCCCAGCCCGGCAGCTTCCACTGCAATTAATTCTACTTCTGTTTCTTCAAGGAAATGATAAAACGCTCCCGCTGCATTGCTACCTCCGCCTACACAAGCCACAACTTTGGTTGGTAATTCATTTCCAGTCTTTTGTTTTAATTGCCACCGTATTTCCTTACTTATAATGCTTTGGAATCTTGCTACCATATCCGGATAAGGATGAGGACCCACTACGCTTCCAATAATATAATGAGTGTCAATTGGATTATTTATCCAATCTCTTATTGCTTCGTTGGTAGCATCTTTTAATGTTTTACTACCACTTCTGGCAGGGATTACTTTTGCTCCAAGCATTTTCATTCTTGCCACATTAGGCGCCTGTCTTTCAATATCTTTTTCCCCCATGTAAACAATGCATTCCACTCCTTTCAAGGCACAGACAGTGGCAGTAGCTACTCCATGTTGCCCGGCTCCGGTCTCAGCTATAATTCTTTTTTTGCCCAGTCGTTGAGCCAATAATATCTGTCCAACTGTGTTGTTTATCTTATGAGCCCCGGTATGACATAGATCTTCTCTTTTAAGATAGATATTGGTCTTATATTGTTTACTAAGTCTTTGTGCATAATATAGGGGTGTAGGTCTTCCTACATAATCTTCCAATAGCTGATTATACTCTTTTTGGAATGATTCGTCATAAATAATATCAAGATATCTTCTGTTTAATTCTTCAACATTCCTGTATAACATTTCCGGAATATAGGCTCCTCCATATTTTCCGTAATATCCTTGCTCATCTGGTTTTGTATACTTCATAATTTATTATCCTGTGGAATAATTGATTACTTATTGTTTAATTCTTTTATAAAATGTTCCACCTTACTCATATCCTTAACGCCGGGTGAATTCTCAAACCTGCTGTTGATATCTACTACAAAAAGATCTCTGGCAACCGGATCTTTCATGAATTCTTTTATCAGGCCCGCATCAATTGGCTCTATTCCTCCGCTTAAAAAGAAAGGCTTATTGATCTTAAGTCCTTTTAATCGTTCCCAATTGAATTTTCTTCCAGTTCCACCATATACAGGTTGCGCATCTTTATCTTTTGGCACAGATATACCTGTATCAAACAAAAACATATCCGTGTCCTCGTAATAATCTTTAATGGTCCATTCCACAGGGTCCTTTTCACCAAATCTAAATGCCTTTATTACACTTATGTAATTAGCGATCTTCGCACATTCAAAGGGCGTTTCATGTCCATGTAATTGTACCATATCCAATCCAAAGTTGTGGATCTGTTCTTTAATTTCTTCATAGGTGGAGTTAACAAATACACCAACCTTCGCCAGTTTTAATTTTGCCTTTTTTACATCTTCCCCTTTCAATCCAAACTTTGTAGCATGGCGTGGGCTTTTTGGATAAAATATAAAACCTGCAAATTCAACCCCCAGCTCTTCTAACTGATGCAATTGATTAATATCTGTCATTCCGCATACTTTAACTTTCATACATTGCTTTTAACTGTCTTGTAAAATCAGCAAAGGCAATCGCGGGATCATATTGTTTCATAAAGTTCTCACCAATCAGAAATCCTTTAAATCCTGCCTGCTTTAGCGTGAGGATAGTTTCAATATCCGATATTCCACTTTCGGCAATAGCTAATTTTGAAGAAGGTATATTATTGATCAGGTTAAGGGATGTTTGAATACTTACTTCAAAGGTCTTAAGGTTTCTATTATTCACTCCAACAAAATCTACTTCATCACATATATGTTCCAGTTCATCATAATTATGTATTTCAAGTAACACTTCAAGTCCGATATTTTTTGCTACAGATGCCAGTCTTTTTACTTCAGCCTGAGAGAGGCAGGCTGCAATAAGTAATATAACAGATGCTCCATATGCTTTAGCTTCCAGTACCTGATATTCATCGATCATAAAATCCTTTCTTAATAAAGGCATATTGTTAAATGTAGCTTCTTTAAGATCTTCAAGAGAGCCTCCAAAAAACTCTTCATCAGTTAAAACAGATATTCCTGAGGCGCCATATTTGGAATAAGCTGCAGTAACTTCTTTTACCGATGATCTGCTGTTTATTATTCCTTTGGATGGTGACCTTCTTTTAAATTCAGCAATAATTCCTGTTTTATTTTCGTCAAGCAAATTCTGTTTTAGTGATAATGGTTGTCTCGTAAATAAAGATTCTTTAGTTAATTCATTAACAGTCCTTTCCTTTTTCAGGTATTCAACTTCCTTTCTTTTATGCAACACTATTTTATCAAGTAAGTTCATTGGAGGGACATTAATTTATTAAAGCTTTTTAAAGCATTGCCACTTTCCAGGCTTTCAACCGCAGTATTGTAAGCTTCATCATAATTGTCATATTCACCTGTTCCATCCAATGCCATGGCAGCATTGGCAATAACAACCGCATTTTGCGCCCAGCTTCCTTCGCCTTTTAATATTTTAACAAAGATCTTTGCGGATTCATCTGCTGTACTTCCAGCCTGTATGTCTGATTGTGTTACTGTTCTTTTACCTAGAGATTCCGGACTCATGATTCTTTCTCCTTCATTGGTTATTACTTTTGTTTCATTGGTCAGGGAGATCTCATCATAGCCATCGAGACTGTGTATGATTGTAAAAGGTTTTCCTATTTGTTGCAACAAATAATTATATATCCTTGCCATTTCCAGATTATACACTCCAACTAATTGATATTCCGGTCTTGCAGGATTAACCATAGGCCCCAGCATGTTAAAGAAGGTCCTGAATCCTATATTCTTTCTGATCTGTGCTACTGCTTTTAATGCCGGGTG
>JBJMLT010000081.1:0-5993 GCA_045805165.1 Flavisolibacter sp. | reverse complement strand
CCTGAACTTTTAAACAAACCTGTTCATAGAACCGGTTAAAATGTTGATTAATAACGAAAGCCATGTGATGAAAGCTATTATGCCGAAACTCCATATTTAGATAATTTTCCCTATTTTCTTTTAAAAACTCCAGCATCAAGGGACGCAAACCCCACAAAAATTCACTATGCTCACATTCCTTTTCGAACCTCTTGAAAAGCAGATTGGTTTGTTGTTCACAATACTTATTCACTTTGGAAAGCTCTTTTGCATTAGCCAATTTTGTATTTAAAAATTGAAGAAATTCCCTTTTAATTTCTTGTCCTTCTTGGTCAATATCATCTTTTTCAGGACGTTTCCATCGGTGATATAGAGTATAAAAATTATTCAACACATTGGACCATCGTTCCTGTAAAGTAGTTGTTTCTTTAAACCCCTTTCCATTAATGGCCATAGAATCAAAAGAACGGGAAGATAATATAATGACCTGTTTATTTTGACTTAATAGATGTTCTAATAGTTGTAATTTCTTATTACTAACGGACTCTTCCCATGAAAATAATTCAAAATGTCGCAGCAACACAAGAGGGCACTCTGTAATATCAGCAGGTTTATTTTCCATTTGTTGAATTTTCAATTTCTTTAAGAATGTTGTCCACATCTTCTTTTAATAACCGGACAATGTCAATTTGGAAAACCGATTTATAGGACTTTAAATAATTTTGTATCATTGAATACTTGCCACTATTCGGTGAACCATAAATAAATATATTTTCCTCCTTGGAAAGGTCTTTAATCAAAGGAATTTCTGATTGCTTTTGGAGCATGGAAGGATCATAACCATCAAAAAAAATTCTTTTTAATAAATAACTACACAAAAAATATAATCCAACCATCAATAATATCAGAGATCCAATTAGCAATAAAAAACCCAATATATTTTGTCGGACAGCCTGAGAAGTACGTTCCTTACCGCTGGGAAGGTGACTTATAATTCTTATAGTATTAATAGAGGGTATTTTACTTAAAGGAGAGGGGAACTGATAATTCAATTCCAGTTGATTTTTTTCTTCTGATTTGATCCAATTGTAATTATTCTGATTATTTTTCAAATTGCTAACCTCCCGTGAATAAAGAGAAAACGCAGGGTTTAACTGTTCATATAATTGGACAAATTGATCTGAGTCAATTCTGGAAGTAAAAGCTATTTCCTTTGCCGTAAATAAAATGGTGTCGGCAAATAGGTTATAATGAAAGGGATTATGGTAACTGGGTATAGATTGCAAAGCATCGACCTGGAGAAAATCTTTTGGTAATTGCTGGATTCGGTGTGCAAATTCTAATTGATTTCGCTTCAATGAAAGCAGGCGTTCTTCTTTGAAAGACAAACAATAAAATATAAGTAGAGGCATGATAGCTGTAGCTGCAATAAAAGAAAAAATGGATACAAAATACCACCATCTGAAATTCCTATTTATCCATCCATTAATTCCCATTTTCCGAAAGGCGTTTCGAAACTTATTGTCCGTTTTCTTTTTGGATATAACTTCAATTAAAAGGACTGCTAAAGCCAAAATTGCTAAAGATCCGAGTATCCAGCTCTGCCCACTATTTAAATTAATTAAGAAAACACTGATTACGAAACCAAAAAAGATAAGTAGCCAAACAGCTGATTTATATTTTATGTATTTTTCGCTAGGATCAGTTGTCGGAATTACAGCAAATTGATAATAAGCATAGGAGATTAAAAGAAAAGAAAAACAGAATGGGATGCCAATAAGAGCCAGGTGATTGGTTGAGGAATAGAATAAAAGACTACCGGTTTGAATCAGCATAGAAAGAAGATAAACAGCGGTCACTTTTGCATATGCTTTTTTTAAAAAACGATTAGGACGAAGCCAGGTAAATAAAATAGATTGTTTCGATAGTAAAGAATGCTTATAACCTGAAGCTTGTATGAGAAGTATGGCTATAAGAATCACTATTAAGTTCATAAGACTTAAGATGGTACATACACTTATGACGTCCAAATCTTCTGACCATATTGATCGCATATCTCGAAACGTCACAATAAAATAAGGCAATCCCCCAATAGGCTGGATGTAAAACTGCTGGTTAGTTCCTGAATAGCGTGCCGAAAAATTACCAGCTGAATGGTTATGAAGATAGGTTTGCAGTTTGGTATTATCATCACTTTCTTCCAATAGATTTTCACTTAGAATCCTTGTAGCATCTATATGAAAAAGCACATCTCCTTTATCATTGGTGATACAAAATCCATATCCTTCTGGTACAATTGGTTGAAATAAGGACCGGAAAGGTCCACTTAAAGTTACCAGTCGGATGCTATCTGAATTTTTTAAAGAATAAGGGGTCGCAATAATGGCCAATTTTTCATTGGCATTCCAAGAGGATATAGCGGTTAAATAAAATGGCAATTGGTTATTCCAATTCCATAGTTCCTCATTTTGTATTGCTTTAAAATACTCGCGGTCATGTACATCAATTTTCCCTGGCAAGTGCTTTTTAGTAGTCCACACAAATTTATTTTTTCCGCTGGAATCGGTCCAAGTTAGATAATGGAAATAAGGATAATAAGACCCGAAAGCTGGTAATCGACTATCGGTTCCTTTAATTGGTTTTTTATGAGGAAGAATAAAAATACTATCTTTTAAATTCCATTCAGATTGTTGGGTTTTTTGAGCAGCATCAATTTCATAAAGAGCAGCAGATACTTCTCTCGTAAATGTGGATTGGATGGAATCTGCAAGAATAGTTAGATTTTTTTTGACTGGTCCAACTCCCATAGTAAAATAAACGTAGGAATTAATTGGAATTAATACTGCCATTACACCAAGTACATGCAAGGAAGCCAGGGAAGAAATTGCGTTGCTAACATGCAATTGTTCCGACCTGCGCATTATAGAAATCGTAAATAAAGGGAACATCAGAATAATTAGAATAATACCGATGATCATCCATAAAATTCCATAAATGGGAATATAGTTCTTTTCACTGTTGTATGTCTCCATTGGAATATAACCACCAATTACAAATTTGTGTTTCCCCAAAGCAAAAAAAGGAAACAGGAAAAGTTTATATTCCTTACCTCCAATGTCGATATTCCATATCTCATCTGTTAACACAATTGTTCTTTTAACAGAATCTTTTGCATTTCCGTTGGACCGAATGGATGAAAGACTATAATAAGAAATATTTAAATCGTCATATATAATGGAATCGCCATAGGCAAATAAATAATGTGTAAATAAGTCTTTTCGAAGGAGCGGAGAAAGAAATTTATCAACCGTCATCGATGCATTAAGAATGCTGTTACTTGCATCGTTAAAAACTATCTTCCAATGGTTGGCATGCTGAATAATCGCTAATGAATCTTTCTGTTGTCTGCTAATCGGTGGATGATTAATTGGTTTACTTTCAAGTTCCAATCCATATTCAGTTATCAGCGAAGAAGAATCTCGCTTTTTACCCTCATACTCGCTTAGGAAATTAGTCACATTTTTCTCTGTATAGCTATTCAGTTTCATTGATATATTATTAGCTATACGATCTAAACCCCTGAAATTTCGTTCCTTAAGGTCCAGGCTGTTTTTAGAAACGACTACATTAAAATAAAAGAAATAAGCTGCTGTTAATAAAAGTAAAGTAATAATGGCTGGTGCATAACGACGTGCTAGCGATGAAAAAAAACCAGATATGTTTTGGTTAATAGTCGACATAATATTCCTAAATAGGATTTATCACTTGGTAGAGGAAAAAGATTTTAAACGAAATTTTGGATAGTGGACTGAGGTATGGTTCAGAAGGTAGAAGATCGTCCGAAATTCAGGAATTATAGAAACTTATCTGTCTAGGATATTTGATTTATTATAGGAAGGATCTTCCAATTTCAAAGTTTAAAAAGAAGGTTAATTACCAAAAGAATAATAAATGTTCTTACTTCATTTATAGCCAAATCCTGAAAGAATAATGCTTACAGCAATGACCGTACTAAATTTTTAATCTTCAGATATTAATAAATATAAAAATTATAATCCAAATTATTTATCCGTATTTATACTTAAGGAAAAATGTATAAATACAGTTAAAAGAACAAAACATCCAGAAAATTCGGTTTTTAAAAAGGATACAAGGTTGATCCTAATGGATATTATTAACCTTCTCTTTACTTTATTTAAGCTATTACCCCCCTTTTCCCCTATTAATAATCCTAATTGATGAATATTTTCCCTCTCTTTTACAGTATTTTAAAATAAGCTTAATATTAAATTTAGTATAGGTCAATTATTTTGAAGTGTGTCATTTTAGATAAAATGATAAGAATTAATATTTCGACTAAAAGAATAATGTATTCTTATCCTCATACAATTTTTAAATGGCATACAACCTCTTGTTGCTCGGTGATATTGAGGCCTTTACTTTAGGATAAAGGAAACTGTTTTTCATATACTATTTTGAAAAAGGTGGAAGACAAGCTCTTTAAATAAAATTAAAAAGCAAATATCTTTTAAAAGCGGTGCACTTGTAAAAGATTAAAAGTCTTTATTTATTCATCTTAAAAATAAATGCGTTATGAACATGAATAATTTGGACTTTTTAAATGAAAATCTAAAGTATCATCGTTTTAGTGAGCTACTTTTTTCTGATTTGGAAAAGAATATTTGGTAATGGCTCCCAACCAATCCCTTTTTCCATTTCCAGAAAAAAGGTAATGAATCTTAGTAAAATTAAAGAGTTATCGACCTATCATAAATATCTGAAAGAATTGGTTCATAACGGCTGTATTAAATATCGGCCTTCCTATTGTCCTATACTGGCAAATACGATTTACATAATAAAGCAAGAGCTAGAAATAAATAAATTTTGCTGAATAGTTTACTTAGACAATAGGTAATTCTAATACTATTTAATTTAATAAGTCATCGAGCTTACGAATTTTAGGTGGGAAGAGTTCACATCGGCTCTTAGGAATGACTGATCGGATAGTAAAAACTCATATACCGCCTTTTGGTACAAGAAAGGATTAGGTGTAAACCAATAGAACTGTATAAACACACGTTTTATCAGTATTTATACGGTAAAATTAATAAGAAGTTATTTTTAATTTTCAATTCAATTGAAGCAACTCATTATTAGTATAATGATATGCATCTTATTTGCCATCAGGGAATCAGGTAATGAAATAGGTTTAATGGCTGTTCTAATTCAATATCCAAATAATTGATTGAGGTGCCTTTAATAGATTCAAATATTAGATAAAAGAGGCTAATTCAAAAAGTAAAGCTATCTATTACAAACTATAGTGATATGATTGTCGTTAATACTGATGAATATTCTAATTTTTGGGAGGCGTGGTTAGATTTTGATGATCTAAATCTGGATCAATTAACACTCTATGTAATGGGTGAAATTAATTTGGAAAAAAGGAAAAAGGAGCCGTTACCATTAAAAAAGATTTCACTATCGAACGACACAGTATTAAAATTGGAGCTATGTGAATGTGACCTTATTGAAGATGGATATGTACAGGAAGCATTTTATATGGAAAAAATCCAGAATGGGCATCAATATGCATCCATCGAAATTTATGCTAATAGCATACGTTTAGCTAAATTGAATAAAATTGAATGGGTTTAATAAATTAAGAAAACAATTTTATTTTAATTCTCCTATAACTTTCTGAAATTTGATTTAATTGCGAATGAATGAAATGGGAAATAAGAAAATGGAATATTAAGGAATAAAAAATTTAGTTCCCTTTTTTACCAATGCAATTGTATCATAATTTATGGAATAAAATATAGACTGACCCTCCCGTTGGGTTAGGACGAGTTTTGATTTACGAAGGACAGCTAAGTGTAAAGAAGTTACAGATTGTTCCATTCGTAAAATACTATAAATCTCCTTTACCGTTATAGGTGACCGTTCATGAATTACCTCAAGAATATTCTGCCTACCCTTATGATTTAAAGCTCTTAATAAAGAGGTAGCTT
>JBJMLT010000080.1:0-4149 GCA_045805165.1 Flavisolibacter sp. | reverse complement strand
CAGTTGCAGACCAATTATTATCCGGCAACAACTTTAGAAGGAAGCCAGGTATCAACGGACAATTCCATGCTGAATTGGGAAAAACAGTTTTATACTATTGATAATACAAAAATTACCCCTACTTCTTCTATTCCAAATTGGTCGTCTACTTTTAATTATGCAAATAATAATGGTAATCCGCCTTATAACAGTATAGCAGCAGGAAGTTATCCATCCAATTATACAGTTAACGATGTAGCCACTTCATCCAATATGTATAAGCTCAATGCAACTTCTAATAAGACTGGATTAAACATGATGATCAAAGTGATGTCTGGAGATAAGGTAGACATTTTTGGTAGATCCTATTATAGTGCTTCCGGCCAAACATTTACTAATGCAAATTCAACACCAATAACTGCAGTTACAGATATTATAGGTACTTTATTAAATGCACCTGGTGCTTTAGCTGGCAGCAAAGGTCTGGGAAGTACCCAGCTTCAAACGCTTAATCCATCCACTGTATTTAATAGTTTGATAAGAGGAAGTAATGGAACAACCAGCTCAGTTCCCAAAGCCTATATCAACTTTATTTTCTTTGATGATCAATTCAGGTATGTAACGAGTGGGTTTAGTCAGGTAGGTGCAAGCGGTGCAGTAAAAAGCCACTGGAACACAGATGCTAGTTTACAGAATATCACTGTTTCCAAAAATGGTTACCTCTATGTATATGTGAGTAATGAAAGCAACTGGGATGTCTATTTTGATAATCTTCAGGTGATCCATAAAAGGGGAGCCATTTTAGATGAGACGCATTACTATCCATTTGGGCTACCGATAGCAGGCATAAGCAGTAAAGCCATAGGGTTTGGCACTCCTAATAACAAGTATAAATACAATGGCAAAGAAGAACAGCGACAGGAATTCTCTGATGGAACAGGATTAGAATTATTGGATTATGGCGCAAGAATGTACGATAGCCAAATTGGAAGATGGGGCGTAATAGATCCACTTACAGAAATAAATAGAAGATGGTCACCTTATTCTTATACAATTGACAATCCAATTCGTTTTAGTGACCCGGACGGGATGACGGAGGCTGATGATATATGCGGTTGGACAGCAATGAGGAAGAAAAGAGGAACTCCAGAAGCCTTCCAGGAAAAAGCTGAAGAAGAAATTGATAAAAGCAATGAGAGTGAAAAAAAGGAAAAATGGAATGAAGTGGTAAAAATGGTTGATGATGCTAAAAATAGTGTAGTTGCTGGAGACCCAATTGATGAGGGAAATATTAATGAAGATACTCAATTAAATGAGTCTTCTGAGAAACAAAAAAGACCATCTTTTTCTTCAATGAATTCAAATTATATGGGTTCAAAATATACAGCTGATGAAGTATATAATTCAATCGGCGGCAATGTATTAAAAAATCACATATCTGATCCTGATAACTTTTCTAATTCTTGTGCCTTAAGACTTAGTAAGGCTCTAAATAAAAGCGGTGTTAAAATTCCAAATGTTAAAGGTAAAACATTAAAAGGAGCAGATGGATCATATTATTTTTTTCGTGTATCAGATTTAAAAGTCTTTTTAATTAATAAATTTGGTAAACCAGATGTTAAGGGTACAGAAAGTTCTTTATCAAATGAAAAAGGTATAATATTATTTGATAATTGTGATTTCAGTGATGCCACAGGTCATTTAGATATTTGGGATGGTAAAACTTGCAAAGATGAATGTTATTTTGAAAGGTGCAATAGTGCAAAAATTTGGAGATTAAAATAAACAATATGAGAAAAATATTTTTAATTGTTTTATTATTTTCCTTTTTTCAGTCTTTAGCTCAAGACAGAAATTTAATTAAAGAAAGAAATAAATTAAAAAATTATGCCTTTTGCAAATGTCTTTTTTATTCTGATACTAGCCAGAAACAATTTTTTATTAATGATGGTAGTTCAGCTGGTTATTTCGAAACTAGTACAACTAGTTTAATAGCGTTTCAAAAATTAGATAGTTTAGCTAAAATATTTGCATTAAAAAAATATATTAGTAAAGAAAAAAGAAAGTTAAGTATAATGAAATGTCTTGATTTTTATAACAGTAAAATATTAATGAATAAAATTAAATCGATGGAATACCTTATAGTAACTCACCATCAACCATGAGTATCCGACCGAACTATTGAAGCTCTAAATTGATATTGAAAACACCCTCCGAATTTTGTTTCAAATGGAATCAGAAAAACATTCCAGACTTTTATGTTTAATAGAATAAAAACAGTATCACTTTAGTTTCTCAGATTTATTAATTTTTTTATCTAATTAATCCTCTTGATTCTTCAAAACTATTTCTATCTTTAAATCCCCTTAAGCCCACATACAACACATTTCCCTATAATTATCCTTGTACAACCAACTAATGTCTTTTCAATGTTTTTAACATAAACAACGAGAGGAACTTATTTATTTATAACCAAACCTTGCTTATGTATAAAATTATACTTCTGGCTACATTATGCCTTTCTATCAATAAAATAACTTACTCCCAAAGATTAAACCCTGATTTCGGAAAAAATGGAATTATTACCGTCAGAGATGGTAATAGGCTCAATTTAACAAGTGAATTTGTATATAAGATATTTCCTTTAAATGATGGAAAATCCATACTGGTTATAAGTGTTGAAAATTATGTTTACCTCTCTCGAAGATTATCTGATGGAAGTATTGATAAATCCTATGGCGATAGTGGGTATTCCCAGCATGTCAAGATCATGCCATCTCTGGCTGCAGCTATGCAAAATGATGGCAAAATTGTTGTAACAGGACCATCGGATTTTGCAAATTCAGATTTTGTTGTTGCCAGATATAACACAGACGGTAGTCTGGATCATTCCTTTGGAACAAATGGTATTCAATTTACTGATTTGGGTTCTAATGACTTCAGTTTCTCTATTGTAATTGATAACTCTGGAAAAATAATTCTGGGAGGTTCTACGATGACAAATGGATATAATTCATTTGCTCTGGTCCGATATAATTCAAATGGTAGCCTGGATGCATCTTTCAACGCTAATGGAAGAGTAATTACCGATCTGGGAATTTCATCCCAAATACGGACTTTATCTATACAAAATGATAATAAAATTCTTGCTTCCGGACCTTCCGGACAAAATAGTATGGCAATTCGCTATACTACAAATGGTTTAATTGATGGAAGCTATGGTTCCGGTGGAATAGGTGAAACTATAATAAATTTTTCTGCACAATCGATGGCTTTACAATCTGATGGTAAATTGGTAATTGGGGGAAATACAGGTTTTTCAAGTTTTGAATTAGTAAGATTAAATTCTGATGGATCAATTGATAATTCATTCAATGGTACGGGCCAGGTAATAACCGATTTTAATACTCAATACAATTTTTTAAATGACCTTAATATTGATAATACTGGTAAAATAACCGCAGTAGGAAATGGCAATAATGGTTCGGATGGCGATTTTGCTATTTCAAGATATAACCAAGATGGATCTTATGATCTTAACTTTAATGGAACAGGCATGGCATTTATAAATGCTGGGTCTCAATATAATGTAAGCTATTGTGTTGCTGTTCACGATGGAGGTATCCTAATAGGAGGGGGCAGTTATAATGGAAATAACTATGATTATTCAGCGGTTCGATTGGACTTTAATGGAAATTACGACCCTTCATTTGGTTCCAGTGGTAAATTAAATGGATTTGTTCCTCTTAGCTCATCGGGATTAAGTGATTTTATTAAATTATCAAATGATAAGTTTATTTTGTTGGGTTCTTATCTAGCTTCTACAAATCCATACGAATCTCAAAATTTCCTTAAACAAATTACATCTAATGGAGATCCGGATATTTCATTTGGTGATAAAGGAATGGTTAAAGTAAATGGTTCATTTTTTACCAGTTTAACAAATGGAAAATATATTGTAGCAGGATCAAAATCAAATAATCAACAATCAGATTTATATCTGGAATGTTATCTTCCTAATGGTGCACCTGATTTAAGTTTTGGTTCTGGTGGAACTGTCTCTACTGATTTTGGGGGAAGTGATTTTCCAACTGGTATAAAAGTACAACAAGACGGAAAATTTGTTGTAGCGGGATCTTATTTCAGCAATAATGGATCTGATATATGGGT
>JBJMLT010000079.1:0-9092 GCA_045805165.1 Flavisolibacter sp. | reverse complement strand
TGTAATAAATATAATTGGATAGCTGATGGCTGTTAACAGGCATAAGATTCTCGCCAGTCCATCAAATTTCAGCGAAAAGCTGCTTCCGAGACTTCCCATCCACGATCCGGTGAATTCTAGAGCAGAAGTTGCTTTAATAAAGGTGCTTCCGGCAATCGCAAGAAATAAAGTAATAAGGGAAATAAGCAATGCCCAGCTTTTTACCACTCTGTCATTTCTTAAAAAGAAGGACAGCAATCCTCCGATCAATGGAACCAATATCAATAATAATACAACCATATTATAATTAATTAACGCATGAAGCTATTAGCTTCTAGCTACAAGCTGCAAGCCCATAATGCAACTTGCATTACAAACACTCCCTCTCAACCTATCAACCTCTCAACTTCTCTCCTTGTCAACTTATCAACTTGTCAACTTCTTCCCTCCTAATCTTTCAAATCTTATAATCCTAGTTCTCCTATTTCTTCAAAAAGAACTCAAGCACAAAGAACAGTACCATGCTAACAACCATCAGTAATACATAACTGCCTACCTGTCCGCTCTGCAACCAGCGAAGCTGACGGCTTGTATAATTAACCGCTCTGCCAATTCCATTGACAAGAGAATCTATGCCTGATTTTTCAAAATAAGTATTGGCAAAAGCTCCAAGCTTTTGTACTGGTCGAACAATTACCTTATCATATAATTCATCCGCGTACCATTTGTTCTCAAGGAACTTTCCAACAGGCGTTGATCTTTCTTCCCTGTAGTTTTTAAATCGTGACCAGGCAAATAATATCGCAACGATCGCGACAACAGTAGTCACTCCCATCAGCATCATTTCCGTAGAGGCAGGCATTTCATGCTGACGAATAGGAATTACAGGACCAAGATATTCAGATATCTTTTCTCCTCCATGTACAAATACATCTGGTATTCCAATAAATCCTCCGATTACTGAAAGTATAGCAAGCAAAATAAGCGGAATGGTCATAGCGGTTGGACTTTCATGTACATGATGTCTTTGCTCCTCTGTTCCCCTGAAATTGCCGTTAAATGTGATGAACAAAAGCCTGAACATATAAAAAGCAGTAAGGGCTGCGGTGACCAGTCCCACCGCATAAAGAATTTTATTATTCTCAAATGCACTTAACAGTATGGCATCTTTAGAAAAGAATCCGGAGAATGGAGGAATGCCCGCAATGGCAAGACATCCAATAAAGAAAGTTATGTGCGTGATCTTTAATTTACTTTTTAATCCTCCCATGAATCGAATGTCCTGTTGTCCGCTCATTGCATGGATCACACTCCCTGAACCCAGGAATAAAAGTGCTTTAAAAAATGCATGCGTCATTACATGGAATACAGCAGCTACATAGGCTCCGCTGCCAAGAGCAAGAAACATATATCCAAGCTGGCTGACAGTAGAATACGCTAACACTTTTTTAATATCATTCTGCTTTAAGGCGATTGTGGCAGCTAACAATGCAGTTGCAGTCCCAATAATGGCAACTATATTATTTGTAACAGGGGCCAGAGCATATAATGCATTGGATCTCGCGATCATATAAATACCGGCAGTTACCATAGTTGCTGCATGGATGAGTGCCGAAACCGGAGTAGGGCCCGCCATGGCATCAGGAAGCCATGTATATAATGGAATTTGTGCACTCTTACCCGTGGCGCCGAGAAACAATAGCAAAGTGATTCCCGTAATATCTGTTGTAGTGAATTTGCTGACATTTGAAAATACATCGGCATAATTCGCATTTCCCAGTTTGCTGATGATCCAGAATATGGCAAGTAAAAATCCCAGGTCGCCGATCCTGTTCATTACAAATGCTTTGTTTGCTGCCTTAACGTAATCTGCATTTTTGAACCAGTAGCCTATCAGTAAATAAGAACACAATCCAACTCCCTCCCATCCAATGAACATAATTACATAATTGGCTCCCATTACCAGCAGCAGCATTGAAAAAACGAATAGATTCAGATAAGAGAAGTAGCGGCCGAAATGAGCTCTGATCTCACCATGCATATAAGAAGTAGAATAAACATGGATCAGAAATCCTACTCCTGTTATAATCAGCAGAAATAAGGTGGACAGTTGATCTATTTGAAATGCGAACGGAACTTTAAAGCTTCCGATATTGAAAAAGGTAAAATAGGTATGTGGCACAGATGAATAATCTTTTTGAAGAAAGATCATCAGGCTGATTATAAAAGAACCTAAAACAGTTCCGCATCCGATAATGCTGACAGCTGCTTTTGGTAAAATATTTCTGCCAAGGCCATTTAGAATAAATCCTAAAAATGGAAGTATGGGAATAAGTAAAATAAGATTATTCATAAGCCCATGATCCGCGCTCGGTCGGATATTAGTGTTTTAATCGGTTTAAGAAATTAACATCGATCGAATGCGTATTCCTGTACATCATTACAATGATCGCCAATCCCACACTTACTTCTGCTGCTGCAACAACCATTATGAAGAATACAAATATTTGTGCATCGCTTCCTGAAACTGCATTGGCTGCTCCGCCTGCCAGATGATGCACTTTAGAAAAAGCTACCAGTAATAAATTCACTGCATTCAGCATCAATTCTATGCACATGAAAATGATGATAGCATTCCTCCTTGTCAATACTCCAATAATTCCCATCACAAACAACGCTATCGAAAGAAATATGTAATAATTTATCGCCATATACATTAATTAGCTAATAAGCTAATTAGCTAATTAGCTAATTAGTCCCTCTTCCCAATCACAACCGCTCCTACCATTGCGCTTAAAAAAAGAATGCTGCTTATTTCAAAGGGCACTACATATTTATTGAAAAGCACATTACCGAGGTTCTGAATTAAACCAATATCCCCACTCGTCAGTTCAGTCATTTGCTTTTCTGTATTCTTTAAGGCCGCTACCAATACAAGCAATAAACATCCACCGGCTACCGCGCCAGCCAGTTTCAGCCATTTATTTTTTTGCGGTTCAGTATTCTTGGTGAGATTCATAAGCATGATCACAAAAAGAAATAACACCATAATAGCTCCGGCGTAAACAATTATATTCACAATGGCCAGGAACTGAGCATTCAATAAGATATAATGTCCGGAAATGGCAAAGAATGTCATGATCAGCCATAGCACACTATACACAGGATTCTTGCTGATCACTACCATGAATGCACTGAATAAGGCGAGAATAGAGAGAGCCCAGAATAAAAATTGTGTAATACTCATTCGCAGTTAACGCTTTATTTTATTTCCTTACCAATGGTTCCTTTTGCTTTAGCATATTCTTCAGGTTGCGTCACAGGATTTGGAATTAAAAGATCCTGCTTGTTGTAAATAAATCCCTGACGGCCATAATTTGATGGTGCAAATGTTTGTGTCAGATAAATGGCATCTTTAGGACATGCCTCTTCACATAGCCCGCAGAATATGCACCTCAGCATATTTATTTCATATTTCGCTGCATATTTTTCCTCCCTGTATAAATGCTCTTCGCCAGGTTGCCTTTCAGCAGCTTCCATAGTTATCGCTTCTGCCGGACAGGCAACGGCACAAAGGCCACAGGCAGTACATCTTTCACGTCCTTCCTCATCCCTGTTAAGTATTTGTACACCCCGGAAAACGGCAGAAAAAGGTCTTTTCTGCTCAGGATAGCTTATAGTAGGTTTCTTTTTAAATAAATGACTGAAAGTTATACCCATGCCCTTAAAAATAGAAGGCAGGTATAGCTTTTCCCAAAATGTCATTGGCTTTCGCTCAACCTTTTTATTCCTGTTTGTTAATGCTTGCATCTTCAGTCCTGTTCTTCTTTAACGGCTGCAAAATTAACCGATTTTATTTCAGCCTTATTATTAAAAATGCCTGTTATTCAACCATAATACCACTACAGCCGTGATCAGCATGTTGGCCAGTGCGAGTGGCAATAATCTTTTCCATCCAAGATTCATCAGCTGGTCATACCGGAACCTTGGTATTGTCCACCTTATCCACATGAATAGAAAAATAAACATGGATGCTTTTGTCATTAATACTGCAAATCCAATCAGGCCAACCCACCAGTGCTGACCCCAGGCGGCTTCATTGACAAACGGAATATCATAGCCTCCAAAAAATAAAGTTGACATCACTATTCCGCTTATGAACATATTTATATATTCCGCAAATAAATAAAAGCCCAGCTTCATGGATGAATATTCCTGGTGATATCCAAAGTTCAATTCATTCTCAGCTTCAGGAAGATCGAAGGGAGTACGATTACATTCAGCCAGCGCGCATACAAAAAATATGATAAAGCCTAGCGGTTGATAAATTACATTCCAGCCATTTTGTATTTGCTGGTTTACAATAACGCTCATCCGCAGTGAGCCATTGATCATTAAAACAGCGATCAGCGCCAGGCCCATAGCAAGTTCATAAGAGATCATTTGCGATGCACCTCTTATGGCAGCCAATAGAGAAAACTTATTATTGGAAGCCCAGCCGCCGATCATGATCCCATAAACACCCAGACTTACAACTCCAAAAATATATAGTACGCCAATGTTGATATCAGCGATCTGCAACGGCACCTGATGTCCTTTAATATCAATAGTGCTTCCCCATGGTATTACAGCACTTGTCATGGTAGCTGTTATCATGGCAAGCATAGGCCCCAGGATAAATAAAAATTTCGAAGAGGAAAGAGGAATAATTTCTTCTTTCATAAATAGTTTAACTCCATCTGCAATGGGTTGCAGTAATCCGAAAGGACCTGCCCTGTTCGGACCTCTTCTATCCTGAAGAAAGGCAGCGATCTTACGCTCAGCATAAGTGCTGTACATAGCTACAACCAAAGCAGTAGTTACAATAATCGCAACCAGTATCAGCTTTTCCAAAAATATCCACCAGTCAAATTGTAATAAATACATAATAATTTAAAATGTAAAAGTAAAAATGGAAAATCTGGTGAATCTAAATTTGAATTTTAAAACTGGATTCATCCTTTTTTCATTTTTAATTTTTAATTCCTTCTCTTTCATCCGTCGGATTATGCCCCACCGCCTTCGGATCTCCATTAAATGTTTTACTTGTAGCAGGGCCATCGATTTCATTAAGATCAACATTATTTACCTCACTCACATTATGGATATCCATTAATAATTTCGGTTTCCTTCCTCCCATTATGGCAGAAAAGGTTTCATTGGGTTTTACAATATTCTCATAATGACCGGCACTTATTACAGAATGCCTGTTCACTCTTGTAGGCCCTTCAATTATCCAATCGCTCACTTGTTTCTTTTCAAAGCGGCATTCATTGCAGATCCAGTCTTCCACTTCTCCCCACTGATCTTTTCTGGCAGTAACTCTTAATACATCATCACCACGCATCCATAACCTCACTTTGCCTTTGCATCTTGTACAATCACGGTGTGCCTCTACAGGTTTAGTGAACCATACCCTGTTCTTGAAACGGAACGTACGGTCAGTCAGTGCACCAACCGGACAAACGTCAATTACATTACCTATAAATTCATTATCCAGGGAATTTTGAATGTAGGTCGCGATCTGTGAATGATCGCCTCTGTCTAAAACTCCATGTTCTCTTTCCTTGGAAACCTGGTCCGCAGTATACACGCAACGATAGCAAAGAATGCAACGTGTCATGTGCAATTGGATGTATGGACCAATATCTATTCGTTCAAATGTTCTACGCTTGAATTCGTAACGTGTTTTTTCAGCCCCATGCTGATAGCTCAGGTCTTGCAGATCGCACTCACCTGCCTGATCGCAAACCGGACAATCCAATGGATGGTTCATTAATAAGAATTCAACCACTCCTTTTCTTGCTTCAAGAACAGCAGGACTTGTAATATTTTCCACTACCATTCCATCCATAACGTTCGTGCGGCAGGAGGCGACTAATTTAGGCATAGGCCTTGGATCAGCAGCCGAACCGGCAGATACGCGAACAAGGCAGGTTCTGCATTTACCACCACTTCCCTGCAGCTTACTATAATAGCACATGGCCGGTGGCACAACATCTCCTCCTATCTTCCGTGCCGCCATTAAAATACTCGTCCCCGGCTCCACCTCAATAGTGATATTATCAATTGTTACTTTAAATAATTTCTTTTCTTCTGGCATTTAATTAAAAATGAAAAAGTAAAAATGTAAAATCATTTGGCTGATAAAATAATAGCCGCAATGATTTTTGATATTTCATCTGCTTCTTTTAAAAGCTCATTTAATTTATTTTGATTTATTTCAATAATATCCCTAATTAAACAAAGCCAATACTTAGTTTCATTTGCAGATTTTAATGCTATATAAAAAAAGTTTATAAAATCTCGTTTACTACTACCTGAACTTCCTTCAACCACATTCGCACCTATTGATGTAGCACTTCTAATTAATTGATCAATATCGAATGATGAATTCTTCCATACTTACATTCTGCCTCAAATCTTAAAACTTCTTTGGAAAAATGAAAACATCTATGTCTGATATTGTATGGCTTCTCTGCCTCTTCAAGCTCTAATATTTTTACATTTTCCATTTTACATTTTAAATTAACTAACAGCTACTCCTATTGGATCCGCATACCTCCCTATCCCAAAATTCCTCCTCTGACTCTCTTCCCCATTCAAAACATGCCATTCAAATTCATCCCTGAAATGCCTTATCGCTGCAGCAACAGGCCATGCTGCAGCATCTCCGAGCGGACAAATCGTATTCCCTTCAATCTTACTTTGTATATCCCAAAGCAGATCAATGTCACTCATCTTTCCCTTACCGTATTCTAAATTGTGTAATATTTTTTCCATCCATCCGGTTCCTTCCCTGCATGGTGAGCATTGCCCACAGCTTTCATGCCTGTAAAAACGTGCAAGCGTTAATGTATGCCTTACCACACATTGGTCTTCATCAAATACAATAAATCCTCCCGATCCCATCATAGAACCTGTCGCAAAGCCTCCATCTGCAAGGCTTTCATAAGTCATCATTCTCTTTTCACCTTTCACTGTTTTCAATAACAGGTTCGCTGGTAAAATAGGCACAGATGATCCTCCGGGAATACAGGCCTTTAATTTTTTGCCCTTTGGTATGCCTCCGCAATATTCATCGCTGTAAATAAATTCTTCTACAGAAATGGTCATATCTATTTCATAGATGCCTGGCTTATTAATATTACCACAGGCAGAGATCAATTTTGTGCCTGTAGATTTACCAACACCGATCTTTGCATATTCTTCTCCGCCAATATTTATAATGGGAACTATGGCTGCAAGGGTTTCAACATTGTTTACAACGGTAGGACTGTCATATAATCCCTTCACCGCAGGGAAAGGTGGTTTAATGCGCGGATTTCCTCTCTTTCCTTCTAGAGATTCCAACAAGGCGGTTTCTTCACCACATATGTAAGCCCCGGCTCCCCTATGCACATAGATCTGGCAATCGAATCCGCTGCCAAGAATATTTTTTCCTAAAAAGCCAGCCTGATTGGCTTCAGCAATAGCAGTCTCCAGTATATCCACGATCCAGGCATATTCACCTCTTATATATATATAAGTTCTATTAGAGCCCAAAGCAAATGAAGAAATGATCAATCCTTCAATAAGTAAATGCGGAAGAAATTCCATCAGGTATCTGTCTTTGAAAGTACCTGGTTCCGATTCATCTGCATTGCATACCAGATAGCGGGCAACTCCTTCAGGCTTCGCCAGAAAGCTCCATTTCATTCCCGTTGGAAAGCCTGCGCCACCTCTTCCTCGTAAGCCACTTTTCTTTACTTCCTCTACTATTTCTGCAGGTGCCATCTTAAAAGCTTTCTCTACAGCCGCATAGCCACCATTCTTACGATAGACGTCATAGTTCCTGATGCCTTCAATATTCGCTTTCTCTAATAATAATTTTCTACCCATTTATACTACAAAATGTAAAATTTAAAATGCAAAATTTAAAATGCAAACCTTACTGTACAGTAGGACATCTTTTTCATTTTACATTTTTAATTTTTAATTACTAATTATTCTTCTCCGCATTTTTCCTGCACTCTTCAATAATTTGATCTACTTTTTCTTTGGTCAGGTGCTCTTTATAAAACTTGCCCATTTGCATCATCGGAGCATATCCACAGGCACCCAAACATTCAACGGTCTTTAATGTAAACATTCCATCTTCAGTTGTTTCTCCCGCATTAATTCCCAGCTTTTCTTTTATATAGCTAATGATCTGATCACTTCCATTTAGAATGCAAGGACCGGTCTGACAAATTTCAAACAGATATCTTCCTACAGGCTTTAGATTATACATGCTATAGAAAGTGGCTACTTCATACACTTCAATTGGCTTGATCTTCAGCAATTCAGCTACGTAATTCATTGCGTCCACACTAAGCCATCCATTATTTTCTTCCTGCGCTAAATGCAATAAAGGCAATAACGCACTCTTATGCCTTCCCTGCGGATACCTTGCAATAATTTCATCCACCTTCTTTAATTTCTCTTCACTAAAATTCATATCAGCGATCTAAATTCTATTTAAATAACATTTTAATTATTAACGATTCTCAAACCTAAGTTCCCCTTTAGGGGGACAGGGGGTTTTTATCCATCCATCTCCCCCGCTATCAAATTCAGCGAGCTCATAACAATAATCGCATCACTTAGCATGCTTCCTTTAACCAGTTCTTCAAATGCCTGGTAATAAATAAAGCACGGCCTGCGGAAGTGTAGTCTGTAAGGCATTCTTCCTCCATCGCTGATAAGATAAAATCCCAGTTCGCCATTCGCTCCTTCTACACTATGATATACTTCACCAGGCGGTATTTCAATTTCTCCCATTACAATTTTAAAATGGTAAATAAGCGCTTCCATTTTAGTATAGACATCATTTTTGGGAGGTAAATAATATTCAGGAACATCAGCATGAAATATGGTAGCTTCTTCTCCTTTAATATTTTGTATTTTTTTATAAGCCTGCTCAATGATCTTTAACGATTCTCAAACCTAAGTTCCCCTTTAGGGGGACAGGGGGTTTTTATCCATCCATCTCCCCCGCTATCAAATTCAGCGAGCTCATAACAATAATCGCATCACTTAGCATGCTTCCTTTA
>JBJMLT010000078.1:0-4154 GCA_045805165.1 Flavisolibacter sp. | reverse complement strand
GGTACTCACTCATATCAATTCGGGTCATCATGCTTTCGTCATCAAAAAGATAGTTGGCAAGTGCTTTGGCAAGTTCAGTTTTTCCTACACCTGTTGTACCTAAAAAGATGAATGAGCCAATTGGTCTTTTCGGATCCTGCAATCCGGCACGGCTGCGTCTGATTGCATCTGCCACTGCAGTAATAGCTTCATCCTGACCTACAACCCTTTTATGTAATTCCTCCTCAAGCTGAAGTAATTTTTCCCGTTCACTTTGAAGCATTTTATTTACCGGAATACCAGTTGATTTAGCAACACTTTCAGCAATATCTTCAGCATCAACTTCTTCCTTCATTAATCTTCTTCCATGTTGGCTTAATTCATTTAACTGGCTTGTTAGATCTGAAATGATCTTCTCCTGATCCTTTACCTTCCCATATCTTATTTCAGCCACTTTACCATAATCACCTTCCCTTTCCGCCTGCTCTGCCAGTTGCTTTAATTTTTCAATTTCTGCCTTTGCATTTTGAATTTTTTCTACCAAATCTTTTTCTTCATTCCATTTAGATTTAAGAGTATCTCTTTCTACAGCCAGATTGGCCAGGGTTGTATTAAGGTCTTTCAGTTTTTCTTCATCATTTTCCCTTTTAATAGCCTCGCGCTCTATTTCCAACTGCCGTATTCTCCTTTCCAATTCGTCCAGCTCTTCCGGCATGGAATTCATTTCCAAACGTAGCTTTGCAGCACTTTCATCAATCAGATCAATAGCTTTATCCGGAAGAAAACGGTCAGTTATATATCTTGAGGATAATTCCACAGCGGCAATGATCGCTTCATCTTTAATGCGTACATGGTGATGCGTTTCATAGCGGTCTTTCAAACCACGTAAAATAGATATAGCATCTTCTACAGATGGTTCATCGATCATAACCTTCTGGAACCTTCGCTCAAGTGCTTTATCCTTTTCAAAGTATTTCTGATATTCATTTAAAGTTGTGGCTCCAATGGCTCTTAATTCTCCACGTGCCAATGCCGGCTTTAAAATGTTAGCTGCATCCATAGCTCCTTCTCCGCCGCCAGCACCTACAAGTGTATGTATCTCGTCAATGAATAAAATGATCTCTCCATCGCTTGTTGCTACTTCTTTTACAACACCTTTTAATCGTTCTTCAAATTCTCCTTTATATTTTGCGCCTGCTATGAGCTGGCCCATATCGAGTGCATAAATGATCTTCGATTTCAAATTTTCAGGTACATCACCATTTACTATTCGCATGGCTAGTCCTTCTGCGATCGCTGTTTTACCAACTCCCGGTTCCCCAACGAGTATGGGATTATTTTTAGATCTGCGTGAAAGTATATGCAAGGTCCTGCGTATTTCTTCATCTCTTCCAATTACAGGATCCAATTTCCCTTCCCTAGCCATCTCAATTAAGTTCTTTGCATATTTATTCAAAGCATTGAATTGGGTTTCCTGAGTTTGGGAAGTTACCGACGCACCTTTGCGCAATTCATTAATAGCTGCAACCAAACCTTTTTCGGTTAAACCGGTATCTTTCAATAATTTGGAACAATTATCGTTACCCTGAACAACTGATAATAGCAAATGTTCCGGCGTAATAAATTCATCATTGAATTGCTTAATAACAGCACCGGCACGAAGTATAACATTGTTCGCATCCCTGCTTATATTTTGAGCTGGTTCTGTACCACTTATTTTTGGCAGGCGATCGATCTGCTGGTCTAATTTGGATTCAAGCTGTTGTATATTTACCGAATTTTTTTTAAGAAGATATTCAACAGGCGAATCTTTCTGATCAAGCAACGCTTTTAAGATATGATCCGTTTCAATATTGCTGTTATTATGATTATACGCTATTTGCTGTGCCTGTTGTATTACTTCCGATGCTTTAACAGTAAAATTAGAAAGGTTCATATATCGTCAATTTTTTACTATAATTAATTTAACTAAGTTCACAAATAACAATCCAAGCTCAAAGCACCGTAATTATGTCACTTAAAGTTAAATCTATCTGTCTGAAATTCAGTTCCATATTCATTTGTCTGCTATTATTTCAGTATTCAATTTCTCAGAAAAAGGTTAAAGAAATAGGTATTGACCGGTTTACAGACTTTGATGCAATGGTTCAAAAAAACCAAAAGCTATACGGAGGCAATATAGTTGCGATGATTTGGACCGATACTTTAGTTTATAAAAGAGAATTGGGAGATTTTACCGCTGCAACCGTAGCCCCTATCGCAAGTTGCAGCAAATGGCTGACAGCCGCATTGGTAATGCAGTTTGTAGATGCCGGAAAAATTTCGCTGGATGATAAGGTTAGCAAATACATTCCCCTATTTGCTACGTATAACAAAAATTTCATTACGATCCGCCATTGTCTTTCTCATATGACAGGTATACAGGCAGAGCCCGTAAAGCTTTTAAAATTACTATCTCCACCTAAAAAATATAATTCATTGGAGGAGGAAGTGAATGACTTGGCAAAGAAAGAAATTCAATCCAACCCGGGAACTGAATTCTTCTATAGTAATATTGGATTGGATATTGCCGGCCGTGTTCTTGAAATAATCAGCAAAAAGAAATTTGACATGCTCATCCGATCAAGTCTATTTGTACCACTTGGAATGAGGCAAACCACTTTTACAAACCTGGATGGTTCTGCAATAAATCCTTCTGAAGGCGCCTTTTCAACAGCTACAGATTATATGCATTTTCTTCAAATGCTGTTAAATAATGGAATGTATAATGGCAAAAGAGTACTTAATGAGGAATCTGTAAAGCAGCTTAGGCAAACACATTCGACTACTGATTTGATCAAATATACTCCAAGGACTGTCCAGGATTTTAATTATGCATTAGGTAGCTGGGTTATAGAAGAAAATAACGCCCACCAGGCTACTGTACTTGCATGTCCGGGTCTGTTTGGAACATGGCCAATGATAGATTTTTGCAGAGGGTATGCATGCCTGTTTTTTGTGAAAACACTACTTGCTGAACAAAAAGCAGATACCTATATGCAAATGAAAATTGCTATAGATGATAAATTGGCTTCAAGATGTAAATGACAACTGTAAGTTCAGTTCTCCTTTTTAACTAATACAAAGCGGCTTCTATCGGCTTTATAAATATCTCCATAATATTTATCGATCTCCTGTTGATCTTTTGCAGGAAATCTTCCCGAATACTGTTCTCTGACCCGGTGGTAAATGATCTTGTTGCCATCCATTTTTGAAGAAATGGCATAAGTACCAATCTTTGATTTAATAGTTATATCATCTGGCTTGGCTTCAGGTACATACCCCTGCGGAATTTCTATTTCCACTATATCTTCATCTTTGTATTCAGTATTGAATACAAAATCACAGGTTCTGTCGTCTTCGTCTATAAGGTTTCTTCCTTCCCTGCTTAATATATTAGGAATAATAAAAACTCTTTTACCTGTAACAGTTGCATAGCTGGTTGCTGTAATATTCAACTGTTCTTCCATCACAGGTATTTCAGATTTATTTTCTGTATACTTAAAATCGTTTACATTATAAGTTCCAAGGTCCATTTCCTGCTGTAATATTTTTTGTACTTTTTCTTTTGACAAATCATTGATCATACTATGCAAATCATCCTCTTCCATTGCCTGATATTTTGTATCAGAATTAATTTCAAGAGTTCCTTCACTATCAAGCTTAGCCTTAATAGTTCGAACCTGCGTATTTTCTTTAATGCCGTAACGGGGAGTGCATACAACAAATCCTCCTTTTTCATCAATTATTAAAGCTTTACGGTTTCCAGTAAACCTGGACATATAACCGGCTGGAAGAGTCTGACTGGTACATTCAAGCCATACGGTATCTTTTTGCAAAGGCACGCAAAGAATAACATGATCAAAATAATTGCATGGAAATTCATCCAGCAGAGGTATAGGATGATTACCTGATGAAACAAGTGTATAATTCGCTTTTATCCCAGCCGCTTTTAACAGGCTATACATGTAGTTGCTTAATGCTTTGCAATCGCCATATCCTTTTTGAGCGACAAAGCTTGCGTCAAAAGGCTGCCAGCCCCCTAATCCGAATTGTTTACGTATATATGTTGTATTTTTTTGATGGAAATTGTAATGGACATTGATCTTCTGTTTTTCTTCTGTTTTTGCATTGGT